>NZ_JAKUFY010000059.1:0-32641 GCF_022663675.1 Bacillus cereus group sp. BfR-BA-01355 | reverse complement strand
ACGAACAAGCCGTAAAAACGAAAAAAATCTACACACTTGGTCATTCCATCGTTTAGCACAATTCATCGAGTACAAAGCGACATTAGTTGGCATAAAGGTCGAATATGTGAACCCTTCTTATACAAGTCAAACATGTCCGAAATGTTCTGGAAAGAACAAGGCGCAAGACAGAAAATACAAGTGCCAATGTGGGTTTGAGAAACATCGTGATATTGTTGGGGCGATGAATATTCGCTACGTAACTGTGGTTGGCGGTAATAGTCAATCAGCCTAAGAACCTATATGGTCTGTCTTAGGAGGGGTGATGGCACACCCTCATCTTGAAGGCTGTTCAAAACAGAAATGGACTGTGAATGCTTAGTCATTCAAGAATCCCATCCGTTACACCGTAAGGTATAGGACTTGCGGATTTAGCCGTGGGAGTGTCAAAAGACAATTAGAGGACTATATGAAGGGAATTCGATCAAAATTAAATGTTAAATATGAAGATAATTATATTTGGATTAAGGTTAATTAGATGGAATTCCAGATGTAATGAATTTTGTTTTAAAGAGATAATAAGTAATTGAGAGGAGATTAATAGTGATGGAAGATTTGCAAAAGGCAGTAATAAAATTTCGAGATGAGAGAAATTGGGGGCAATTTCATAATGCGAAGGATCTAGCAATTTCCTTAAATTTAGAAGCATCAGAGTTACTTGAGACTTTCCAATGGAAGTCTAGTGAAGAAGCAACAGAGACGAAAATGCAGGAAATAAAAGAAGAAATGGCCGATGTAATGATTTATTTACTTATGCTAAGTGATAAATTAGATATCGATCTAGAAGAAGTAGTACATGCTAAGTTGGAAAAGAATGCAGAGAAATATCCTGTAGAAAAAGCATTTGGAAGTAATAAAAAATATAACGAACTGTAAAGCGATAATCGTTTTACAGTTTTTTAAAATGGTTATGAGAAAGCAGATGGTTGAGATCATGATTTGGATGTACGGATTGTATTTCAAAAGTATGAAATACACACATCCTTAAGTATTCTTAAAATTAAAAAGTAGGGAGTTATTCAAATGCTATCATTTGCAGCAAAATTATCTTCATTTTACATAATTAAAAAGAAGCGAAAAGAGTTTGAGCAAGGTTGTATCAGAGATCCTAAAATAGATGGACTACCAGTAGTCTATATTCAGCGGGATAAGAAGAATTTATATGTAGGTAAGTCTACAGATATATATGAGCGTTTTGTTGCACATATAAGTGATGAAGCTAAAACATTCAATGAAGTTATTGTAATAAAAAGTGAATTATTTAATGAAAGTTCAATTAAGCATATTGAAACATTGTTAATTGAATATTTATCTGCAGATGATAAATTTAACTTACTGAATAAAGTAAGAGGCCAAAAGATTCATTCTTATAACGGAATTGAAGATGTTCAAAGTATGTTTAAAGAAATTTGGAATGAGTTAATTAAAGAAGGGGTAGCAAGTGAGAATTTAGGTGAGATACATAATAAATTTATTTATAAATATTCACCGTTTAAAGAGTTATCGGCTAATCAAATTGAGGTTTGTAAAGACATTTTTAATACAATGCTTACTACATCAAATAGTCGACATTTGATTACAGGGGACCCGGGTACTGGTAAAACAATTGTATTAACAAACATCTTATATGCGCTTGCTTATGACAGTGAAACTGGTAAAGCGAGAGAGGGATTGAATTATAAGGATATAGCACTTGTTGTTCCACAAAATCACTCATTAAATTTATATAAGAGCTTGATGAACAAACTAGGTCTACAAAGTATTACAGTACTGTCACCTTCACAATTTATTAAGCAGGCAAAAAGTAGGGGCACAAAATATAAATATGTTTTTGTGGACGAAGCACATCGTCTAAAACAATATTTTGGTAAACAAGCACGTGATTTAAAACATTTAGTCACCGATAATGGTTATACAACTGAGTTGGAATTAATAGAAACATTTGCGTATCACTTAACTGTGGTTTATGATCCATACCAAACAATTCGACCAGCAGATATAGATACAGATGTATTCCAGCAGTTGACAGCGAATTATAAGAGGCATCCTTTACATAAACAATTCCGTTTAAAATCTGGAGATCAATATTTAGCATGGCTTCGTAAATATTTACAAATAGCAAATAATGTTGGAGTGTATGAAGAAGGGTTATTGCGGGGTTATGACTTTAAGGTAATGGACTCTATTACAGAGTTGAATCAATCTATGAAAGCGTTAAATGAAAAATATGAATTATGTCGTGTAGTCGCGGGTTATTCTTGGAAATGGATTACACAGAAGGACAAAAATCATTATGATATAAAAGATCCTGTTACAGGCGATACATTCAAATGGAACTCAAAGGTAAAAGGTTGGATTAACTTTGAAAATAGTATAGAGGAAATAGGATGTATACATACTACCCAAGGTGCGGATTTAAATTATGTTGGTGTGATTTTAGGAGCTGAAATTGATTGTGACTATACAGGTGAAGAAAATGGAGACTATGATTTAAATAAAGCTAAAATTGTAGTGAACCCAAAAGAATATAAAGATCGAAATGGTCTTCCAATTAAGGGAACAGATATAAATAATGAGGAGTTAACATCCTATATTAAACGTATTTATTACGTGCTATTATCTCGTGGGATAAATGGATGTTATGTCTATGCAGTAAATCAAAATATGCAAAGATATTTAAAGGAGATAGTAAAAGTAAGTCAATAATTATGAAAAGGGGTTACAGAATTTACGATACGGGAAAGTCCACGCAGGATTTTAGTCAGCTGCCCCCTTTAGCGGGGGGAGAGTGTCAACTTTATGCAGCAACCCTTGTGAATTAGACAGTATTTAAAGATCCTAACTAAGAAACCTGAGTTCTACATTTATTCAATCTTATTTGTTTAACTTTAGATAGCTAGCCTACACTTTGAAAAAACAGATTTCAAAAAATTCTCTTGCTTACATTATGCGTATGAATCAGGGGTAATTAGTGGTACAATACCTGCTGTCTTAAATGCAGCAAATGAAATTGCAAAGGCGCTATATTTACAAAATGAAATTTCATTTTTTGATATTGGAAAAACATATTAATGGTTGATGATGACAAAGATATTATTAATCTTTTAAAGTTTTTTAGAGGCTCCGAATAGTGTTGCTGCTTTAAGCTGTTTAGAAGAAAATCATATTGATGTAGCTATTGTTAATATTATGATGCCTAAATTAGCAAATATGCAATTATGCATATTTGCTAATAATATAGTCTATTATTTGTTTTTATCATTGCTAAACTATAGATGAGTGATTTATACTCATCTATATATTTTTTAACAATAATTTTCTACAAGTTTAAAATAAGATTATCAGTTTACAAGATCAATAACTATTTTTTGCTTTAATTTTGTTAAAAATAGCTATAAGTTTTATTAGTTTAATGGTAATTACAGAAGAAAGGAAGTTGAAAGTAATGATTGAATTTATAGGAGCGTTAATAGGACAGCTTTTTCTTTTAATCCCTTCCAAGAAACAAAAAGTGTTTAAGAAAAAGTATAAAATATTAAAACAACAGCAATGGTTTCGAAAAAAATATAGCTCAGGAATTTTATTTGATAATCAGGTTAAGGATTTTATTGTTAATTATGATATTGATAAAATGATAAAAAGTGATTTGGAAATTGACGCTTTTGAAAAGAAACTTGATGAATTATTATTAAAAAAATGAAATTTAAAATTGTTTGTATGTAGATATATAAGCTAGTTAATTTTTAAAAGTAAATTTCCATAAGGTCATATCTAGATAGTTAACAACTTTTAATAAAAATAACACTTTAACCTCATATAACCACTTATGAAATAATATTTCTTAAGTGGTTATATGAGGTTAAGTAATCATACATATCAAAATAAAGGTGCTTTTTTCAATTGAAAAGAAATTTACATAAGGAAAGTGATTATTCAAAATAATGATCTGTGCCATAAAATTGATAAATTTCAAGTTCTACTTGAAGTTGGCAATTTATATAATTGAGCGATCCTTTTAAAGAATTTGAAATCCTCTTTATTTTGCCACTCATACCTGTAATCTACTAAAGTTGTTTTATTTTCCAATTAATTGTTAGGATTTATAGAACAATTCCCCCAAAAAATTACCATATGAAAACACTTGTATCGAGTTGCTGTATATCATTTCAAAAAGCAATGTATTTTATAAGGTGTTTTTTTTGAGTAATCAACATCATAATAGTTATAAACCTCTTTAAGCTATAAAAGATATAACTAATAAGAATTAAGATATAACAAATTTTACTTAACTCCATTACTTTAAGCAAAGTGTAAGTAAATTGTGTAATGAATGAATACTAAACACAATCCAAAAGGATCTTTTGAAAATGAATAATTTTTTATCGGATTCTTCATATATCCAATATGAATAAGAAAAAATTAAGCCTAATAACATTGTGTACAATATATATGCTATTCCAAAATTATGACTTATACCAAAAATAGAAGCTGATACTAAGATAATTAACCAATCATTTTCTTTTAAAAAGAAGTTACGACGTAAAGCCCAAAATAAGAAGGGTTGATAAATTATAGTTTCTAATAAAGGATATACTATACTACCATTTATAATTTGTGAGGTAATAGAACTTTTTTCAATGGGATTTTCACTTAACCCACCCAAGGTTATAGAAGGGAGAGCGGGAAGTAAAAATGATAAAATAGTCATGACAAAAATGAACTGGGGTATAGTTAGTTTAGTGAAAAAAATATTTATGTTTCTCATATGATATCTTCCTTAAATAATATATTTTTATTTGTTTAACTTTACATTGTAATATCTATAGTGTAACATATATATTACATAAAGTAATGTATATGTTACATAAATACATATCTACTATTAAACAGTGTGAGGTGGTGAGATAAATGGGTACATCAAAATTGAAAATCGAAAGAGTTAAATCTAATTTGACGCAAGAGGAATTGGCAAAAATTATCGGAGTTACACGACAAACTATTGGATTAATAGAAAAGGGTAAATATAACCCTAGTTTAAGTTTATGTTTACAGATTTGTTATACATTAAACAAATCATTAGACGATATATTTTGGACAGAAAAAGAAAATGATAAAGGAGATTTTAAATAATGTATGATGAACGTATAGAAAAAGAACTACACCAAATAGGGCATCAAAGTTTTATGATCGCAAGCATTCTTGCAATAACGGGAACCATAATATCCTTAATCTTAAATGATTTAGTTATAACCCAAATATGTCTTGTTATTTCGTTTTTTGTAAGTGGCATTTACTATACAGTAAAGGTTGCTCGAAAAGGCATACTTTTGAAAAAACGAAATTATTATAATAAAAAATTTGTTATATTCTTGGATTTTGTATGTTTAGGTATTCTATGGTTTATACTTGGGTATTTGTTAGGTCAATACTCTCTTCCATTAACTTTTAAAGAGTTTTTCACTCAATTTATCAGTTATACAATGGCTACCCTAGGTTTTTATTTATTCATGTATATGTATAGAAAGTATTCTCAAAAAAAAGCTGATGAAGAAATTCACTAAATTATAAAAAGTATCCCTATGATTAAAATAGGGATACTTTTTATAGGATAATTAGCTAACTTTACTTGGATTAGATAAAATAAGTGCTCCTGCAAGACCAACTGCTGCACCGACTGGACCAGATCCAAATACTACCGCAGCGCCAACACCTGTAATAATTGAACCAGCTGCTGTTCCAGCGTGATCACGCCAGCCTCCACCATTTACATTTAGTAATTCAGTATCGCTTAAGTTTTGTAAGTTTTCGTTGTTAAATTGTGTATTCATTATAATTCCTCCTTCTTATGCCCATTTACCTTTAATTGCTGAATTTGCAAGATAACCTGCAGTTCCCCAAAGAACGCCAGCAGTTGCTCCAATTACAGCGCCTTCAGGACCGCCAACGATTGCACCACGTACACCCCATACGCCAGCAGTTGTTGCTAAAGTAGATCCATATCCACCACCATTAAGTTCATTAAGTTCATTTTCAGTTAATGGGGTAATGTTATTATTTTTTACTTCCATTAGTAATTCCTCCTTATTCTTAATATAAAGATATTAAGATTTTTATAATGTTATTCTATGCATAAAAACAACAATGAAAATATAACACGAAATATTATTTTGAAAAAGTTAATATGCAAAATTACATATTTTTTCCCTTTTTTTTATATTTAGATATAATAGGTAATGTTATATTTGAATAACTGGAAGAGAGGTTGCAATTTTGCTTAAGAAAAAATTCCCTTACGTTAAACAACAAGATTTAAAAGATTGCGGTCCAGCGTGCCTTACAATGATTTCGCGTTATTATGGAATGAATATGCCTATTTCTAAAATTAGAGAGGTAGCGGGTACAGATTTGCAAGGAACTAATATAAAAGGGTTAATAGAAGCTGGTGAAAAATTAGGATTTGAAGTCAAAGGTGTAAAGGCGACAAATCTAGAGGCTTTATTGGAAATTCCGTTACCTGCAATTGCTCATGTTGTAGTAAATGGTGGTTTTCTTCATTATGTAGTAATTCATAAAATAAAAAAGAATAAAATTTATGTTGCTGATCCAGATAAAGATTACGTTGTATATTCTTTAGAAGAATTCGGTCAAATGTGGACGGGTGTTCTTGTATTAATGACCCCTGGGAAAGATTTTAAAAAAGGCGACAAATCCAAACCTATAATTTATAAGTTCCTATCTTTATTAAAAGAGCAAAAAAATTTATTATTACCGTTATTTTTTGCTTCTATCTTTTTTAATATTTTTGGTTTGCTAGGAGCTTTTTATTTTAAATTTTTAATTGATGATATTGTAACCAATCAGTTATTGCAGACACTTCACATTGTATCAGTTGGAATAATTATTTTATATGTATTTAAGGTTCTCCTTTCATATTTCCGTACACACTTAATTTTATATTTAAGTAGACGAATAGATATTCAATTAATGCTTGGGTATTATCGTCATGTTATCGGATTACCCATGAATTTTTTTGAAACAAGAAAAGTGGGAGAGATTATTTCACGATTTATGGATGCAAGTAAAATTCGTGATGCATTATCAACGATAACAGTTACCTTAATGATCGATACATTAATGGTTACATTAGGAGCAATCTTATTATATATGCATAGTTCCATATTATTTGGCGTGACTATATTACTCGTACCTTTTTATATAGGTATAATTTTTACTTTTCATAAGCCATATCAATCGATTAATCGAGAAGAGATGGAAAGTAATGCAAAATTAAATTCTTATTTAGTAGAATCTTTAAATGGTATTGCTACAATCAAGTCTTATAATGCAGAGAAAGAAGTATTCTTTCAAACAGAAAGCCGTTTTGTAAATTTGCTAAGACATGTATTTAGAAGAGGTATGTTATCTAATTTACAAAGCTCTATAAAGATGGGACTTGAGTTAATTGGAGGGACTATCATTATTTGGGTTGGTGCTGTACAAGTATTAAAAGGGAATATGACAATAGGAGAATTAATTACATATAATGCGCTATTGGCATATTTTTTAAATCCAATTGAAAATTTAATTAGTATTCAGCCTACCATGCAATCTGCACTAGTTGCTGGAGAACGATTAAATGAAATTTTAGATTTAGATCAAGAAAAAAGTGAAACAGAGGATAATAAAATATCCCCGAAACAATTATCAGGTAAGATTCAATTTTCTGGTGTTTCATTCCGTTATGGAACACGTATGAATGTACTGAATAATATAAGTTTTTCAATTGAACCAGGTAGTCAAGTAGCGTTTGTAGGAGAAAGTGGATCAGGTAAAACAACGATATCAAAATTGTTAATGCATTATCATTCTCCGCAACAAGGTGAAATATATTATGATGACTTTCATATTAAAGAGATAAATCGTAATGCATTACGAGATCGAATTGCATATGTTTCACAAGAGTCATTTTTCTTTAGTGCTTCTATCTATGAAAATTTATGTTTTGGTTTAGAGCAACAAGTTACATTAGAGGAAATTATACAGGTATGTAAACTAGCTGCTGTGCATGATTTTGTAAGTGAATTGCCTCTTCGTTATGAAACTTTGTTAGAAGAAAATGCTTCGAATTTATCAGGTGGACAAAGACAACGTTTAGCAATTGCACGAGCGTTATTGAAAAAACCTAATATCTTGATATTAGATGAAGCGACAAGTAACTTAGATTCTACAACCGAAAAACATATTACTGATATGTTGAAGGAATTAGGAGCACAAGGAGTCACTGTAATTATGATTGCTCATCGCTTAAGTACAATTCAACATGCAAATCAAATTCTTGTAATGGAAAAAGGAAATATTATAGAAAGAGGTTCTCATGAAGAATTATTATTCTATAAAGGAGAATATTATCGTCTATGGAAGAATCAAACCGTCCATGTAGAACATATAGAATCTAACGCAATGAGAGGTGCTCAATATGAGTAGAATTTATTCGTTTGATCAGTTAACGGATAGTGTAGAATTATTAGAAAGAAAACCACCTCGTTTTATAACTGGATTGCTTATGTTCCTTTTGATAAGTTTATTAACTTTTGCTATTTGGGCGTATATTGGAAAGGTAGATATTGTTAGTAAAGGAACTGCAATGATACAAGGGAAATCTGATGCGAGTGTATCTCGTACACAGATTGTCGGTGTTGTGGATAAAGTTGCCGTCAAGTCGGGTGATGAAGTGAAAAAAGGGGATACCTTACTAGAATTAAAAAATCGGGAATTAACAGATAAACAAAATCAAGTGGATCAAGTTGTAAAACACTTAGAAAAGCAAAAAGAGATGTTAGTACAGTTGAAAACGAGTATCCAATCTCATTCTCCCTCGTTTTCTGATAAAGTAGACATAAAAATTAGGGAAGAATATAAAGCCTATGAGCAAGGGTACCAAGCTTTACAAAATGAAAAAGAACATGAAGTAACAGCTGTAGAAAATAGTAAAATGTCAAACGAACAAGATGAGGTTCTGCAAGGGCTACTTGTAGAAAAAGAAAATATACAAAATGAAATAAAATTAATTAAGAAACAAAAAACAAGAGATAATACATCAGAAGAACAAAAAACAACAGCTAACATATTAGAGGAAGAAAAAATGGGGGATAATGTATTAACGGAGCAAAAAACGAAAGAGAAGATATTAGAAGAACAAAAAAAAGCATATGATGACAAAATAGAAATTTTGGAATCCCAACAAAACACTCTGGAAAAACGTATCCAGCAGCGGAAAAAAGCATTAGAACAGGAAAGAAACAAAGTGGATGTTTTGAAAGAAGAAAAGCAGGGGCAAAAGAAAGATGCTTTAAATCGATATAAAGAAGAGGCGTTTATTTCTATTAATCAGCGTATTCAATCTGTAGAACAAGATCTATTTATTAAAAATCAGGAATTAGATGGTTTACATCATCAAAGTGAAACGACAACGATAAGAGCAATAAAGGATGGGATTGTACAATTTCCTTCGGTCGTACAACAAGGTGACTTAATTGACCCGGGGCAAGAAGTCGTTTCAATTATTCCGAAAGAATCTGAGAAAAAAGTGAAAATTTTGTTGCCAGCCCAAGAAATAAAAGGAATTAAAAAAGGAGACAAAATACAATATTCATTTAAGTTAAAACATACGGACAAACAAATGGGGCAAGTCACATATATATCAGCACACCCTATTTTTGATAAAGATTCGAAAGCATATATGTATGAGCTAGAGGCAACTATTGAAAAGCAAGAGTTACAAGAACTTCATACAGGATTGATAGGAAGAGCTTCTGTTATTACAGGGGAAGAACCCGTTTGGAAATTTATATTAAGAAAATTAGATTTTATATAAAATCGTTGTGGATAGCAGGTCATGAATGAAATAAAAGGAGATAGGATAGTGCTAGAAAAGAAAATAAGATAACTTAACGTATAAAAAATTAGTAATCTTTATTTTAAGTATAATAGTGCTATTGTTTATTGGCGTAATATTTCTTTAGTAATATTCGGCCTGTTGCATGGTGGTCTTCCAATTACAGCAATGAGTATGGGAATAGTATTTGCGGTGTTTTATCACAAAACAAAATCTATTTTAACTGGTATTATTTTGCATATTACTTGAAATTTAATTGTAGGTCTTCTTAAAGTTTTATCATTTTAACCAAGAAGACACCTTCCTCGAGGAGCGTGTGAGTAGATGGGAGATTAATTGGCTTCGAACAAGGGATGGCAGGAAGCCATCCCTTGTTCGACATATATAAAATATTATTTCATTATATAAAGAATATACATTATATGTGTAATAGTAGAAATTTAATGTTTTTTGTAAAAAAGAATTGAATTTTAATTTAGGTGTAACTAATATAGTTACATAAATGTTATAACTTTAATGGTTACACATAATTCTTCTTTACGTAAAAATACGATTCGTATATTTATTTAGAAAAGGTGGCTCACACGTTGTTGCTCAATCTAGAAAGTCATTAAAAGATGAAAGGTAATGCATTTTCTGAATTGTAGTATTTCCTGCTTTAGAGGATTAATGCATTAGTGTTATCTTTTGATAAAAATTTTGGCTGGTCCTTCTTTGGAAGGATTCGTTTTTGGGGAGAATAGTAAGGTGCCTCAAAAAAGAACAAGATATGAAAAAAGATGTACTTAATAAATCAGAAAGTAAGCTGAGAATATTAATTGATAGCTGGACTGGTTAATAAAAATAAAGGTAGGAGATTTAAATGGAGACAAAACAAGATAATCTTATATACGTATGGGACGCATATTGTGGATGGTGCTATGGTTTTTCAGAAAGTATTAAAGGATTTTACAAAGAACACACTGAAATGCCGTTAACAGTTATATGTGGAGGATTATTTTTAGATGATCTACCAATAAAAAATTTCTCATATATAGAAGAGGGAAATAAAAGAATAAATCAACTTACAGGTGCAGAATTTGGTCCTTCATATCAAAAATTGGTGGAAGAAGGTAATTTTAAAATGAATTCGAAAGATGCTGCAATTGGCTTTGCAGCTTTACGTTCATTAGCTCCAGACCGTTTGTTAGAATTTACTTCGGCTATGCAAAAAGCGTTTTATTATGAAGGAAAAAGTCTAAGTGATCCTGAGACATATCGTAAGATTGCAATTGAGCATGGTTTGGACCCTGAACAAGTAATAGAGCGTTTAAATGCGCAAGAAACAATTGTAGATGTCCAAAATGATTTCAATAAGGTTCGACAACTTGGGGTTAATAGCTATCCTTCATTACTTTTACAAAAGGATAATCAAATTATTCCTATTGGTGGTGGGGTAATGAAGCCAGATAAAATTGAAGCACGTTTTAAAAATTTATACTAAGAAAATTCAGACTATAGTAGCGAATATGTTAGCTTACCCCAGCCGACAAACATTCCCCATCTATTTGCTGGTGCGATTAATCTTTCATGAAAATTGAGGAGGGGCCTTCTGTCGGAACAAGATAATAATTTGTTATCTATTTATTGAACTACCCCCACTTTCACTTCGTTTAGAAGTGAAAGTGGGGGTAGTTCAAAGAGTACTTATTTCAGGTGTGTTTTGATAACTTAACACGAAAACTACAGTGCTATAAAATTAGATAACTGCATCAGTTTGTAAGAAAGGATGAACGTGGTCCAGCAAGGCATGCATCTATACGATCTACTTGGCCTTTTGTAAACATAAACATAGTATCATCATAAACATAGTCCATAAAATTCATAAACATATCTCCATTTGGGCCGTTATTACATGAAGTGTGTGGGAATGTTGGTCTTTCGTAATTTGGTTTCCCTTGATTAGGTGTATCATCCACTTTATCTGAACCGCTACAAATATTAGGTGAACGTTGATCGTCACCCCAAATATGGTATAAGTTGAACCAATGTCCAATTTCATGCGTAGCTGTTCGACCTAAATGGTAGGGTTTTGTTGCAGTACCCGTTGTACCAAAACATGTGTATGCTATAACAACACCATCCGTTTCAGACAGACCTCCAGGAAATTGTGCATATCCTAAGATCTCTTCACCATCTTCATCTAAAATTTGAGGGCATACCCACAAGTTTAAGTATTTATCAGATGGCCATGCATCTGCTCCGCCTGTACTTTTTGATTTAACAGAATCATCCGAATATAAAAAAGATTGCTTAGTTGTATGGGTACGAGTGATACCATTTGTTTGATTTCCGTTAGGATCTTTTTTAGCAAGAATGAATTCAACTCTAGCGTCACTTACAGAATCTTTAAAGACAGAAGGTACGTTTGCTATATCAGGGTTCGCTGCACGAAAATCAAGATTTAAAACATCAATTTGACTATGAACTTGTTCCTCAGAGATGTTTTGTTCCTCAGTGTTCCATACAACATGGACTACAACAGGGATTTTGACAACGGGTCTTTCTTCTTGTACACGTGCGCTATTGAGATATTCATTCGTCATACTTTCTATTTCAACACGTGCATTTTTATATTGTTCGGACTCTTGTAGTAGCTTATGGTGAAGATCTATAGTTGCGCATCTACGCACAGTAGGTGTAGTTGTTTTTTCTGATGAGTTAGTATGATTTGTCATAGTAATTTCTCCTTTAGATTGTATTTAAATTTTTAGTAAATATATACGGTAATTTAGTACTAAAAAGTTATCATATAAATGTTTAGCGTTTTTTATTTTTAATATATTCTTCAGTCATTTTTTCAATTTTTTCTCGCTCTTTTCTGTATTCTTCTGATTCCCTCAATAATTTTTCGTGCATACTCATAGTTCCACAATTACGTCTGGTAGGGGAAGTTTCTTTAGAATCATCTGATGAGTTATTGAAACTTTCTTCATGGATAAAGTTGTTCATGAAATTTCCCTCTTTCATTCTAAATTTGTAACTTGAGAAGCAATAAAAGCTACATTCATTCGTAAAATATCAAGAGCAAGTGGATAATGGATATGCTCAAGAGTATCGTTTGCGGTATGTTCATTAGGATTTAATGAGTCTTCGCCCTCTATTGTTAAAACAGCAGGGACCTCCTTATTAAGAAAAGAAACATGATCGCTATCAAATGGTTCAAGAGATATTTTGACATCAAGATCGGTATATAAAGATGCTACATTTCTTAATCCATTAATGATCTCTTCTGATAAAGGTGAACCTTCAATTAAAACTGCTGGTGTTGACGTGTTTAATGTTCCTATCATATCCATATTGATAACTGCGCGAATTCGATTCTTATCAAGAGTAGTGAGATTTTCAACATGTTGTTTACTACCTAATAAACCTTGTTCTTCTCCCCCAAAAAGGATAAAGCGAAGATCGTGCTGTGTAGGTACGTCTTTGAATATGCGAGCAATCTCAAGGACTCCTGCACTACCACTCCCATTATCATCAGCTCCAGGAGCATTAGATGAGGGCCCTCCACTATGGTTAACTGAATCAAGATGTGCAGTAAGAATAATCAAATGGTTTCCATCATTACGATTCGTACCCAATTTGTCAGCGATAATATTTTGGCTATTTTTATCATTTACAGAGATTGTTTCACTACTAGTTTTATATCCCATTTCATCTAATATCTTACGAGCCCATGTTGCAGCTTCTTCATAAAAAGCACTAGTAGAAAATCTTGTTGGATATGAAACCAAGTGGGTTAAATATGACCGGAACTGATTTTCGCTTAGTTGATTCACTAGTGATTGTATAGAATTAACAGGTGAAGAGTGATTAGGGAAATTGTCAGAAACATGTAATTCGTTATGAGAATCATTAGTACCACCAGGAAAAATGGATGTTTTCATTCTTATAGTTTCACCACCTTAATTATATTTTTCTTAGAAAGCAGTATTTCAAATATAACTTGTGAATGAACTCATTTATTTATACAAGTATTAATTGGTAATTTTACATGTTTTATAGTGATTTATTTTTGATATATATGAAGTTACGTGCTATCTTCGGAAGGAAATGCCATTTGGAATTATTATTGAAAGTATAGATACACCATGATAACTTTATGATTAGAGAATTATAATTATTTAATTCTAAAAATGTATTAGATTTAAAAATGAATATTAGATTTTTATAATATGAGAAAGACAATTTCGAAAGTCAATTTTAATATTTTATTATATATATTTACATATGCAACTGTATTGAAAGTGGTGTATCAGGTGTAGACTATGATTCAGTATAGAAAATGGAAGAGGGGATAGATTAAGGAACCTAAAAAGTAGTTTCGAAATTACGTGGAACAATAACTAGAAAATGAAATAAGGTCAGCCTTATATAATGGTAATATATATGGATAAAGCATTTATTTTGGGTACTTTTAGAATGCAACTTAATGCATGTCTAAAAGTACCCATGTTATGACTTAATGATTTGAATGTAAATGGTTACATTGGTTGGCTGGTTTAGTAGCGTGGCCATCTTCATCTGTACACCAAGATTGAGATTGGAAAGCTAAGAATATTCCTACCCATCTATTTTCATCTTCAAAATGAATAAGAAGGCCGCCATCTTGCCATACTCCATCATCAGATTTCCATCTAGCGATATTACCTTGGTTCATATGAATATCATGTATACCGCTACCAGGTACAAAACCAAAATATTTATCTGGTTCATTTTCCTCAGGTCCCCATGCCTCGCCAAAAGCGTAAATAGTTGCGTTTTGATCCATTGCTTCATTTATGTAGCCCTCTATTTTTTCCTTCAAATCATTATCAGCACCTGGTTTATTATGAGGAAGAGCAATCATTTTCTTTGGATCAAATAAGCCTCCACGAATATAGTCTAGAGCAATATCTCTATTATTTTCGGTTATTGAAGTAAATCCAGAATTTAAATTTGGTAATTTGGTAATTTGTTCAGAATTGAAATTTTCACTAGCAAAGTAAAGGACTTCAGATGGACGTGCTCCCGACTTAATATTAACAGCTATTCTGTAATCGTGGTTCTGTTCATCTTTAATATGGATTTCAAAATGTGGTTTTCCAGACTTAGCTACGTCCGTATTAACAGCTTTTCCTTTTAAAACATTATAATTTCTTAATGTCATATATAAATCCTCCTAATTTCATCATGTTATTACATCGATTAGAGTTTACAATTAGTTCGTATATATTCAGTAAGGGAAAAATCTATATTTTCTTATAATTCCATTTTAATGAAATGAGAAATCATTAGGTCCATAAAGAAAAACTTAAAATAATTTATAAAAGGTTTAATTTTGAAATAGATAGCAGTTATACCCAATTAATGAAAAACTCCTATCCATTTTGGATAGGGAATGGCATATTAAATTTATTAAAGGAGAGTTAAGCGGAATTTCAGAGCAAAATCGCGGTAAAAAACTCTTTTATAAATTTTTAATAGTTCTATACTATTAGGGATGCAGTACTATTTTGGGGGTGAGATAACTCTCTAAAGCCGAGAAGCACGCTATTTTTTTGAGAAATCTACAGAAAGGATGGTGAATCTATCAACTTTTGATGAATTACACTGATATATGTGAACACATGCTTTGAAATTTTTTAAAGTTGTAGTTTACTTTATCTAATGGGAAATAGAGGGGTTTACGGTAATATGTAACGATGAATATAGAAATAGATAAATATTATGATATAATCTTAAAGAGCTGATACATAATTTCTTCAGGTTGGAAAACTAAAGTCTTATCTACCCAAATGTGGGGGACGCCTTATGGCGTCTTTTTTTTATCGTATTTAGGCAATGCGTATCTTCTTAACATCAATTAATAGGTTTCAATTCGGAGAAAGGCACTTTAGGGGGGCTTTGCTTAATTTTCTTTAAAATATACTATCATGAGGATTGGGGTGTTAAGTTAAACGCATAAAGGATAATCAATTGATGATGAATAAGACGGACTACAAGCCATATGAAGCTTGTAGTCCTTTTAAAAAGGTTTATAGAATTCTAATAGTTCAACTGGAATATTATTTTTGTATGCTATACATGCTTTTGTATCACCAGGTTGAATGGTCTTTTTGTCAATTAACAAAAGCGCAGCAAACGTATTTGCTTCTATCTCTAATTTATCAACGGAAAAGAATGTATTCTTACGCAGGAAAGGTGTATTTGCATGAGTATGTAGAACCGCGTGTCCTAATTCATGGGCACAAACAGTTCTCTGCATAGATGGAGATAAATTAGTATTAATAACAATGAAACGATTTCTTTTTTCATATTTATAAAAACCATTTATTTCTTCATGTAAATCCGATGTTAGTACATGTATTTTTAAGTAATCTGCAAGCTCATAGGGGTTTGTCGTGTTGTATTTGTTGCAAAGTTGTTGGACTAGATCTCTAATGACGAATTTCAATGTTTTCCCTCCTAAGCTTGCATCAGTTATCGTCTGGATTACGATATTTCTTAGGCACGTATTTTTTATTGATTACTTTTGTTTGTTTTACAATGTACTCCATCGCATCTAATAATGAATCTACCGCTTCTTGACTCATAGGTTCACCAGAGAACATTAAGCCATCTTCGCCTTGTAGATCTTTCTTTATTTCTTCCATTCTTTTTGCTATATCTTTCTCATCTTTTGGCGTTACTTGTTCGTTTGGTTCGTCTGTAACAGATCGACCAAGTAAATAGTCAGCTGAAACTGAAAAGCAATCAGCTAATTTAGTTAAAACATCATGTGGAGGGAACCTCTCTTCTGATTCGTAGTAACCTATCATTCTTTGGGATACCCCAATTTTTTCTGCCAGTTGTTTTTGGGTTAAATTCTCTTTTTTTCGTAAGGATTTTATTCTAAGTCCTATCATATTGTTCACCTCTCTAATTGAACTAATTGTTCTCTTTGAATTCATTTTAGCACAAAAAGTTCTTTTATGCATTGACAAAGAACAATTAGTTCTTTAATCTGTATTTAGAACTAATTGTTCTTATGGAGGTAGGATAATGGGAAATAAAATGTACGATCCGAAAAAAAACTTATATAAAGAAATTGCTAGCTATTGCGGAGTAACTGAACGCTATATTCGAATGATTGATCAAAAAGAAAGAACTCCATCAATGGAGACAGCTAGGAAGATTGCAAAGTTTTTTGATAAGAGTGTAGATAATATTTTTTTTAGTAATAAATCGAACTTTAAGTTCTTTTTAAGCGCACTCTGGTTTGAAAATAATGAAAAGTAGATTTTGTTAGGTGGAAGCTAAAAGTAGTGAGTACGGACCTTCTAAATTTTAATAATAATGGAGGGAGTGGATTAGAGATCGTAATAAATGCACAAGGTTTGTTAATGACATATAGGTATTGCAAAAGAATTTATTGATTTTGACAGAATGAGAGAACTGTGAATGGACAGTTAAAGAATGTAATAAGTAGGTAAACAAAGGTTTTAAAATATGAGAGGTAGATACTATGGGGATTTTCCGAGTAAAAAAAGATAATAATTATTCCGTTATTAATAATACCGGTTTAAAGGATAAAAGACTTTCTTGGAAGGCGAAAGGGATATTAGCTTACATACTCACACTTCCAGATGATTGGGTGTTTTATAGAGAGGAATTATCGAAACATGCAAAAGACGGTATAAATAGCTTAAGAGCTGGAATGCAGGAATTAAAAGAATACGGATATATTAAAAGATTTCCTGTTAGAGATGAAAAAAACAAAATTGTTAGGTGGGAGACAATTATTTACGAAATCCCAGTGGATGATTATCCACCAGTGGAAAACCCACCTGCTGGAAAACCTGTTGCTGGTAACCTACCGGTGGAAAATCACAAGCTACTAAATATTAATATACAAAGTACGAAAGAACTAAATACTGATATACAAAATATAAATCATCGTCATGATAATAAACAAAAATTAATCTCACAAAGGTTAATAAATGATGATTTTAAAATAAGTCATCAATTTTTAATGAAGAATAGAATTTCATTAAGTGAAATAGCGATTAGAGAGCTTGGTGTATTTTGTGAATCATTAGGTAGTGAACTAATTGGGGAAGCAGTAAATAGATCAATTGATGAAAATGTACCAAAGTGGAGATATGTACGTGGGATTCTTAAAAAATGGGAAACCAAAAAGGTAAAAACACTCAAGGATGTAGCTATGCTAGATGCACAGTTTGATCTTGGTAAGAATAAAAAACAATTTGGATCACGGGATACTAATCGAAGTGAAATGGTACCAGAATGGTTACATGAAAAAGAAGATGTTCCAGAAGAGCAGCCTATAAAAAATAATGAGTTAACTATTGAAGAAGAGCGTGAGAGATTAAAAACTTTATTAAAAAAATATAAATCATAATTAATATTTATAAATTTTATTAAATTGATAATAAAGGTTAGTTTATCTTTGGTGATCAAAATAAAAGCAGGATTTAAATAAAGAAAAGTAGGGGGATTATTATATGTTTGACTGGCTCAAAGATTATCAGAAACTAGAAGAAGAAATTGCATATTTAGAATATAACTTAGACAAATCAAAAGCAGAATTAAAGCGCTGGACTAGTGGGGACTTACAAAATGTACGATTAACTGCTGAATCCGAAGGGGCTAAAGTAGAAGATCGGATTGAAGCGATTGAATATGAGTTAGGACATAAGATCAATGAAGTATTTGATTTAAAGATTTTAATTAATAAGTTTACAGGATTAGATCATCAAATTCTCAAAATGAAGTATGTTGATGGAATGACTTTAGAACAAATAGCGTTTGAATTACATTATAGTACAGGCTATATTCGCCGAAAACATGCTGAAATAAAAAAGATTGTCAAGTTTGTAGATGGGTTTTAATGTTACCTTTTTGTAGGGTACATGCAGTGTACAGAAAGTATTGAAAAAGTGATTTATAGTAGTAATATAAGATTTCGACGAAAGGGCAACTATTTTTATGGTTGCTCTTTTTGTTGTGAAAGAAGGTGAGCAACATGAAGTAATTTTAAAAAAATTTTTCATTTAAGTGTTAGATGTAATTAGTAGATTAAGAGTTCTATAGAAAAAATAATAGGAAAATAAGGAGAGATTTAGTAATGAGTATATTAGCTGCTTCAGTTAAAACAAAGAATCTGCCACAACAAGTGTTACGTTGGCAATCAATGGTAGAAAGTGAATGTTCAGCACAAGGTGTGTCTGAATTAGTTCCCTACGTACTTGGGATTATTATGGTGGAGAGTGGAGGAAACTCTGAAACAACACCTGATATTATGCAGTCCAGTGAATCACAAGGTTGGGCGATGAATACAATTAAAAATCCTAAAGATTCAATTTATTATGGAGTAAAGCATCTAAAAGGAGCTTTTGATGATGCAAAGAAAAATGGTATTACAGATTTAAGTGCCATTGTTCAATCATATAATTTTGGACGAGCTTACCTTCGTTGGTTAGCATCTAATAATAAACAGCATTCATTACCGGTGGCAGATCTGTATTCTAAAACGGTTGTTGCGCCATCACTTGGAAATACGACTGGTGCTATGGTCAAGTATAGTCAACCTATTGCCGTTGCCTATAATGGTGGTTACCGATATAAAAATGGAGGGAATTTCTTCTACTCTGAAATTGTTAAGCAATATGTAGATTTTGATGGAGGGAATGGTGGCGGTGATAATAAGCCATTACAACCAAAAGGACTAGGAATTGCAACGTCTAAATACCCAGAAGGATCGGGTATCAATTTATATAGTGGCCCTGGAAAAGATGCTTGGTTCACGGGTAATGTTATTAATACAAAAATGCCATATTTAATTATAGATGCTGCTTGGTATGGTGGGAATGAAAATATGCTTTGCTTAGGTTGGGAAGCATGGGCGAAAGAAGAACACTTTGAAGTAGAGTGGTTCCATGCTTATTCAAAATATCCAGCAGGTTATGGTATTAACACATATGATGGTCCAAATGGAAATTATAAAGGAAATGTAGATGGATCTTATCCATATGGCGTTTTTGCGAGAAAAGATGGTTATATCGATATTGGACAAAATACATGGGTAAAAGAAGAACATTTTAATGTAAGGTAATAACAAAGGATCTCTTTTTCTTTGATTATAAATATTAAATTTAAACATTAAGAAAATATGTTATAAAAGGTACTTTTTTAAGTGCCTTTTTATATTACTTATAAATAGAAAGGAAGATTATTATGGCAAAATTTATTTATCCAACAGATACAACGAGAGTAACAAGTGGTTTTAGGGGGAGCAGACCAGATCATCATGGGATAGACCTTGCTGAATCGGGCTATCATCCAATTTATGCAGCGGCTAGCGGACGAGTTAGTCGTTCTTATGTTTCATCCAGTTATGGTGAATGTATTATGATTGTGCACACTATTGATGGGATTACATGGGAAACGGTATATGCCCATATGCGTAGTGGTTCTCGAACAGTAAAAGAAGGTGATTCTGTTACACAAGGACAAACTATTGGGATTATGGGGAACACAGGGGATTCTAGTGGTCAACACTTGCATTTTGAATTGCATAAAGGGTCTTGGAACGTTAATAAGAGTAATGCTGTGAATCCATTAGATTACTTAGGAAAAGGAGACGGTGGTGGTACAACTGATCCTTCTAATAAACCACTACAACCAAAGGGACTAGGAATTGCAACGTCTAAATACCCAGAAGGATCGGGTATCAATTTATATAGTGGCCCTGGAAAAGATGCTTGGTTCACGGGTAATGTTATTAATACAAAAATGCCATATTTAATTATAGATGCTGCTTGGTATGGTGGAAATGAAAACATGTTGTGCCTAGGTTGGGAAGCATGGGCGAAAGAAGAACACTTTGAAGTAGAGTGGTTCCATGCTTATTCAAAATATCCAGCAGGTTATGGCATTAACACATATGATGGTCCAAATGGAAATTATAAAGGAAATGTAGATGGATCTTATCCATATGGCGTTTTTGCGAGAAAAGATGGTTATATCGATATTGGACAAAATACATGGGTACAAGAAGAGCATTTTAATGTAAGATAATATCTTTAAATCTGCACGTATTAAGTAGAATGAAAAAACTTGTTATCATACCTCTTGAGATGAGAGTAATATCTGTAAAATGCTGGGCGGAATATAGAGTTTAATTTTTGAAAGAGCAACTGATGTAAAAGGTTGCTCTTTTTCCTTTTTGAATATGAGGATCATAACCCATTATATAAAATGCGGCATATATGAGCATTTAATTTCTAGATGGACTTAATAATTCAATGGAATTTTACATGATAAAAAATAAAAGAAAAAGGAGATGTTCAGTAATGGAAATTAGAAGAAAATTAGTGGATCCAAGTAAATATGGTATAAAGTGTCCCAATACAATGACACCAGAATTCATTACAGTACATAATACGTACAATGATGCATCAGCAGAAAATGAGATATCGTATATGATTGGAAATAATAATTCAGTGTCGTTTCATGTTGCAGTAGACGACAAAGAAGCAGTGCAAGGTATTCCGTTTGATCGTAATGCTTGGCATGCCGGTGATGGTAACGGGAATGGTAATCGTAAATCTATCGGGGTTGAAATTTGTTACTCTTTAAGCGGTGGAGATAGATATTATAAAGCAGAAGATAATGCAGCAATTGTTATTGCTCAGCTAATGAAACAATTCAATATACCGATTAGTAACGTACGTACACATAAATCGTGGAGTGGAAAGCATTGCCCACACCGAATGCTCGATGAAGGAAGATTGGATCAATTCATTGAGAAGATAAACAAAGCATTTAACAAAGATAATAATAAACCACTACAACCAAAAGGACTAGGAATTGCAACGTCTAAATACCCAGAAGGATCGGGTATCAATTTATATAGTGGCCCTGGAAAAGATGCTTGGTTCACAGGTAATGTCATTAATACAAAAATGCCATATTTAATTATAGATGCTGCTTGGTATGGTGGAAATGAAAACATGTTGTGCCTAGGTTGGGAAGCATGGGCGAAAGAAGAGCACTTTGAAGTAGAGTGGTTCCATGCTTACTCAAAATATCCAGCAGGTTATGGCATTAACACATATGATGGTCCAAATGGAAAGTATAAAGGAAATGTAGATGGATCTTATCCATATGGAATTTTTGCAAGAAAAGATGGTTATATTGACATTGGACAAAACACATGGGTAAAAGAAGAACATTTTAATATACGATGAGAATAAAGAGCTACTCTATGAGTGGCTTTTTATTTTTAATCAAGTAAGAAGTGGGAAAGAGGTGGTAAAATGGATAGTTTACAAGAGGTGAAGGGTGATGTTCAGGAAATAAGGCAAGATATTAAGGATATACGATTAGAGATTAGAAGTTTAGAAATGCGGACGACAGGTAATGAAAAGGACATTATTAATATTAATAAGCAATTAGACAAAATCAGTGCTAATACAACTTGGATCCTACGCCTTATTATTGGTGGACTAATTGGAGCTGCTCTTACCTTCTTTTTGAAAGGAGGAGGTATGTAATGATTGAAATTACGGCAATGATTGGGGTTGTTGTAGGAATTTCACAAATTGCAAAAACGACTGGACTGCAAACAAAATATATTCCGTTATTTAATTTAACACTTGGCATTACGCTAGGTGTTTTATTTTTGTCTCAAGATATTAAAATGAATTTATTTCAAGGAATGATTATCGGATTGTCAGCTAGTGGATTATTTGACCATACAAAAATTGTAAAAAGGGATGCCGATAGAAAATGAAAAAGAAATACAAGCATATTTTATCCATAGTTGTTGCTATTATTTTAGTGTTATCAATTGAAAAAAATGTATTTGCTGATAGAATTCTATTTATTCCTGATGTACCAAAACAACCATACCGTTATGGTGTTGGAGCTTATGAAGGTGTTGTGGCACATTCTACAGCTACCCCAGAGGCGCCAGCAATTAATATTCAAAAATATGAGTCTCGCACATGGCGTTCAGCATTTGTTCACTACGCAGTGGATTGGAATGAAAAAATTCAAATTGCATCTACAAAACATCAGGCATGGGGGGGCAGGTCCAGCAGCAAATGCTAGATTTGTTCATGTTGAATTGTGTGAGACAAGTGATCCATTAAAATTTAAGCGTTCATATGAAAAATATATAGAATTAATTGGGGAAATCTTGCGAGAACGAAATATTCATCCCTCTAAAGGATTATGGACACATAGGGATATTACTTATAAATTAGGTGGGACAGACCATGAAGATCCACTGGATTATCTTCGTAGTCATGGCGTATCTGAGGCTAAGTTCCGAGCAGACGTGTTAAAGGTTTATAACGGGAGCACGGTTACAGTGGATACCAAACCACAAAAACCAAATGAAATATCTGGTACAGTAGAGTCGAATGGTATTGCATATATTGAAGGATACAATGTAAATCTCCGCTCTGGACCATCAACAGAAAATAGTGTTATTCGTAAGCTACAAAAAGGTGAGGCTTATAAAGTATGGAATAAATTAGGGAACTGGTTACATTTTGGTGGTAACCAATGGATTTATTATGATTCTTCATATATTCGTTGCCAAGGCAATGAACCTGCTACAGTAATTGGTAAAAGAGTTATTTCAAAAGTAAATAATTTACGTTTCTATGATTCTCCATCTTGGCAAGATAAAGATGTTGCCGGTACTGTAGATATGGGTTTAGGATTCATTATTGATACAAAGGTAATTGTAAATAATTCACCACAATATAGAGTGCACAATAGTAAAGGTAAAACATATTATATAACAGCAAACGAAGCCTATGTGTATGTGAAGTGAAAGAGAGGATCTGCTCTAGTATGGGGCGATCCTCTTTTTTTTATTTATTATTTTAGCCAAGAAGACTCCTTCCTCAAGGAGCGTGAAGGGTCACAGCCCAGTGAGTAGGTGGGAGATGAATTGGCTTCGAACAAGGGATGGCAGGAAGCCATCTTAATTGTTCGACATACAGAAAGTGTTACTCGACTACCTATCGAATGTACGTTTGGTGCATAATAGTCATATACCGAAATGGAGGTGAATCAAATAATCATGAATAAAGCCTATAAGTTTCGTATCTATCCAAATCAGGCACAAGCAATTCTAATCAACAAAACGATTGGATGTTCTCGCTTTGTATTCAATTATTTCCTATCCTTATGGGATCAAGCATACAAAGAGACAGGAAAAGGCTTGACCTATGGTACATGCTCTGCCAAACTACCTGCCATGAAGAAAGAGCTTGTTTGGCTAAAAGAAGTGGATAGTATTGCGATTCAGTCGTCTGTTCGCAACCTTGCGGATGCTTATACACGCTTTTTCAAAAAACAAAACAGCGCACCTCGCTTTAAATCTAAGAAGAACAACGTACAATCTTATACTACAAAACAAACAAATGAAAACATTGCCGTTGTAGGGAACAAAATAAAGTTGCCGAAACTAGGTCTTGTTCGATTTGCCAAAAGTCGCGAAGTAGAGGGGCGTATTGTAAATGCTACGGTTAGACGGAACCCTTCTGGTAGATATTTTGTGTCACTATTAGTTGAAACAGAAGTACAAGAACTTCCGAAAACAAGTTCTTACATTGGAATAGATGTAGGACTAAAAGATTTCGCTATTTTGTCAGATGGAACACACTATGAAAATCCGAAGTTTTTCCGATCATTAGAAGATAAGTTGGCGAAAGCACAGCGTGTGCTTTCTAGAAGAATGAAAGGATCTTCTCGCTGGAATAAACAACGAGTAAAGGTAGCTAGAATTCATGAATACATATCCAATGCTAGAAAAGATTACTTGGACAAAATTTCAACTGAAATCATCAAAAACCACGATATTATCGGTATAGAGGATTTGCAAGTATCGAATATGTTAAAGAATCATAAGTTAGCAAAAGCAATTAGTGAGGTATCTTGGTCGCAATTTCGATCCATGTTAGAATACAAAGCAAAATGGTATGGCAAACAAGTCATTGTCGTATCGAAAACATTTGCTTCCAGCCAATTATGTTCTTGTTGTGGGTATCAAAATAAAGACGTTAAAAATCTCAACCTACGTGAATGGGACTGTCCTTCTTGTCAAACACATCATGATAGAGATATTAACGCAAGTATCAATCTAAAGAATGAAGCGATAAGGCTTCTAACCGCAAGGACTGCGGGGTTAGCCTAATCAATTAGAGTTCGATAGAACTCTTTACTTAGGAATCCCTCACTTCTAAACGAAGTGAAAGTGGGGGGAGTTCAATATGTATAAATTAGGTTTAATGGTGAAAAGAAGAGTCTATGAATGATTTTGGTTTGGAAAAATATTCTTGATAGGAAAATATAATAGTGTTATATTTTAATTTGATGATACAATATTTAAACATCGTTTTTGACATGATATAGATTTACTTAAAGATGTCGATTTTGGAAAAACAGAAGGTAAGGTAATAGGTAAAGAGACATGTTGTTTATAATGAACGTTAATCCTGTATTATAATTTAGGAGAAATATATTAAGTAAGGAGTTTTTTTATGCTGAAATGGGCTAAGTGGATTGCCATGTTTGTGATTTTTATCTGTAGTATTTTAACTATCGACGCTCTTGTTGGTAGCAAAAAAGGTATAAAAACCATTACAGCAGCAGTTGAGGAATTCACTGCGGATAAAAAAAATATAGGAAATCAAAAAGAAGTAAAGCAAGGAGCCGAAACAAGTGATTATAAACATTTAGACAAGCAGCATTATGCATGGGTAATGGATGATTATTTAAAGGACCTATCTGATGTGGCGACCCGATTTAGAATTTTAGAGGCTGATGCAGAAATTAAGGGTACTATAAACAAATCGTGGGTTTCAGATGTAGGCGATGTTTTCTATAAAATGTCTTATCTCATCTCAAGTGTACGATATGTAGAACCCCCAACAGAATTAAAGGGTCTACATTCATCTATTTTAAAGGCGATGGATAACTTGCAATTTGTTATAGACAACTATGGAGATGCTGCGAGCCAAACAGATTTAGCGAAATTAGACAAATGTTTAAAATCGTTAAGAATTGCTAGGGATACAATAGACGAGGCGCGTAGTGAATTATCCACTTACGAATAATTATCATAAAAACCAATTAGTATTACATAACATCCTCAGAAGTATATATGAAGTTTAGCGTTTTCTTTGTAGTTAAGGGAACAGTAATCTCAAAGGTTTCAATTCTAATGTTTGTTACATGCAAGAGGATAGTAAGGAATGGAAGGTAGGAAAGATCAACGCTGTTGAGTAAATGGATAAGGCTGGCATGAAGAAAGCGACATTTTACAAGAGAATGAGGGAATACGAGGAAGTTAAATCATTAAGATGATATAAATAGATTTTATAATTTTATTGTTTGAAAATGCAACCACAGTCAGTAGAGAGGATATAGTCGTCTGTGTAGCAACGGAACCAAAACTTACGTTAAGTATTAGCGGACATAAAAGACCGATTTTGAATGTTTTGATGTCCGCTAATGCTTATAGCGTGATTTGGTTCTATTGCTGCACAAAGGCCAGCATCAATATACTGAATAAAGTGAATAAAATATAGATTTGATTCATAAGTCGGAGGAAGGAACCTTAGGATGTCTTTTCTTTTGTCCATTACACTCATTGTTTACACATTGATTTTTTATGTTCATTTGATATAATTATTACTACAGTAGTATTACAGTAATACCTTGGGTATATAATAAAAGAAGAGATGCTCGATACATCTCTTCTGGTAACTGTTGCCGTAAGGCGGGTAGTTACTAAATAAAGTTATTTTCTTTTTCTAGAACTTCCCTTTTGCTTCCGACGGCGTAGGGAGGTTCTTTTACGTTTTTTGCTAATATTACTCACTAGTTTATTTCCATAACCAGTAACAAGAATTGTCAAAAATACTTTCAACAAATCCTGTAGCAAAGACAGTAAATATTCCATCATAGGAGTCACCTCCTTTCCCTCTACATAAAAAAAGAGAAAGGACAGCAACCAACCACCCTACGTCATACAGTTAAATCTATTCTATCATACTAATACAACCTCACCAATATAAACAAGACCACCATTACTGATAGTTTTTTTAGGAAGATTTAGAACAATTAATTACAACATTTTTATATTGTGATTAATATATGAAAATTTCGCCTCATGAACTTTATTATACCCTACTACAGGGTATATTTTTTTGTACCACGCTTTGTTAATGCATTTAGCCTTCGTAGGTGTTGAAGGTTTAGAACTATCCTTTAGTATAGTCATATCATTAGAACAACCTGCGATATTTAGACAGAATGTAGCTAATAAACACGACAGTAATAATTTATTCATATAATCACTTCTAATTCTTTAATAGTTAACATTTTTTCATGAAATAACTTTCTTACTAATTTTACATTATATTAAAGCTCAGAAAATATTCTTATACTCATAAGTTATTACATTTGAGCTAGTGAGATTCTATTAATAGTAAAAGTGATTCTAGTCGAAGCAAGGCATCTAATTGCTGATAAAGGTAAAACTGCTAGTTATCTAATTCTCTCAGTCATTATGTATTTGATCTATTTAACCCATGAACTAATAGCAGAAAATGAATTGAAAGGTACATATAGCTAATAATGTAGGGCCAATCCACATGGAAAACATGTTTAAGCCTTTACCTGAACATGACCATGTTTAAAAAATCAATATAAACTATGTGAATTCTTTCTTCCAAAGAATTCAATATTTACAGAAAGGTATTTAAGGTTATTGTAAGGTAAATGAAAGTTACCTGAAAGAATCTCAGTTTAATATAAAAGTATGAATTAACACAGGAGGGATGAAATAATGTTAAAGAAACTGGGAATAGGTTTAGTAACTTCCTTAATTTTGTTGAGTACAAATGGTATTGCTGATGCATCTACTAACAGCGTACATGTAAAAAATGAAATGATATCTAAGAGCACAAAAAAGTGCAGTGACTGTTGGCGTGTTGGTCAATCTAGGGTTGAGGAAGGAGTTGCAGCAAAGCATACAACAATAGATGGAGAAAAAGTTGTCAAATATACAGTACAGGGCAATGGAAAGGTTAGAATGGATGTCATTGGTAAAGGATTTGCTGAAATTAAAGTAACTAGGGAGAATGGGAAAAGTATATATTATCAGTTTGAGGTAATTTAATTAGTAATCAAATATAGGTTTTCATTTTAGAACGTTGCCTTCCTATAATTAGGAAGGCTTTTATTATTACATAAATAGGATAAAATAATAGTTCGCTAAATTGGCTAGGAACATAACTAAAAATGTCAGAGGAAATTTAGTAAATTGTTTCACATGAATCATCTTCTCTTGTTTGGATTAATACATATTAAAATGTTTACCTTCGTCTAAATACAAGTTATACACACATATATTGATCTTATAAAGGTATATATTACACATAATATTATGTTAAAGGTGGCGAATTGTATCATGAAAGATTTTGTTCTCGAAAAAGAAAATATTATTCGTAAATATGGTGAATGGACCGCTTATGATATTAAATTAACGGATAATCTATATACAAGAGATATTCGACAACCCAATCCTGCATTAAAAAAAATTGTGACAATGATTCGAGATATCACACAATGTGATTTTAAAAATCTTCGAATCTTAGATTTAGCTTGTTTAGAGGGGCATTACGCTATTGAGTTTGCTATGCAAGGAGCAACTGTTGTAGGGATAGAAGGAAGAGAATCAAACATACAAAAAGCTATATTCGCTAAAGATTTATTAAGGTTGGAAAACTTAACTTTTTATCAAGATGATGTAAGAAATTTAAGTGTTGAAAAATATGGTCAATTTGATATTGTTTTATGCTCTGGTATTTTATATCATTTAGACTGCTCAGATGTATTCCCCTTTTTAGAAAAAGTGCATGAAGTATGCAAAAGGTTTGTAATAATTGATACTCATATCACTTCTACTCCTAATGTATCAGTACTTTATAAAAATAATGAATATAAGGGACACACAATGCTAGAACACTCTGCTAATTCATCAATAGAA
Organism: Bacillus cereus group sp. BfR-BA-01355; assembly: GCF_022663675.1. NCBI lineage: Bacteria > Bacillati > Bacillota > Bacilli > Caryophanales > Bacillaceae > Bacillus > Bacillus cereus group sp. BfR-BA-01355. Next base: position 3,605 of record NZ_JAKUFY010000059.1, on the reverse strand, counting down.
GAACGTTTAAAATCAAAATGGGCATCATTAGATAACGTTACTAGTTTTTGGATGACAAAATCCTCTTTATACAATTTTTTAACGCGAACAGGTTTCTCTTCTATAAATGAATCCAGAAGTTTAGTTCAAGAAGATAGGATTACTGTTGTAGCTTTTAAGAAATATCCTATAGAAATTAAAAGCTCTCCTGAAACAGAAAAATACATTGAACCCGATTATTTAGAATGCTAAAAATAACACTATATGTCATTCAAGTTAAAATCGTAAAGTATCCCTAAACAAAATTATCAATTCTCCAAAACCTAATTATATAAATGCAATCCGTTGTTTCCGTTTTGGGATACTATATAGTTGTAGATAGTGATGGAATAGCACCGCATTACTATCAACTTAAAGAAATACTTCCGAAAACAAAAAATGAAAAGAATAATAAAAAAGCTTATCATTACGTGTTAAAAGATAAGCTTTTTTATTTTAGGGTAATTACAAGTATTGAAATTCTTTTAATACTCTCATAATAAACTTAAAGATGCTCTTTTCGACCTTGTAAAATTAACCCTTCATTATTTAAAAGCGGTGATATACCAAATAGCAACAACATTTCCATTTTTATCGAGTACTCTGCCTTCAGCGGCTCCTTCTTCATATGCTGTTACTACACCAGTTTTAGGGTTTACATAAATTTTATTTTCACTAAATAATACATATTTGTATTGTTTTCCGCTTGGCGTCATTGACCAAGGTTTCCCCACTTTAATGTGCATAAATTCACCTTGCACGTCAGATACTTGATAAACCGATTTTGTTGATTCTTGATTGTTTACTGCAGCGTGAGTTTTAGTAGTAGCAAAAGTTCCTAAACCTCCAATTCCAATGGTAGCTGCTAACGCAATTCCAACAAGTTTTTTCATGTGATATTGCCTCCTTTTTTAATTCATACCTGTATATTAAACGGTTAGTCTTTCATGTCACTTTCATTTATCTTACAATAACCTTAAATAGATTTTTGAAAATTCCGACTGATGCGAGGGAGAGTATGAAAAAAAATATATTAATTGTTGATGATGACAAAGATATTATTGATCTTTTAAAGCTTTTTTTAGAAATGGAAAATTTTTTTGTTGTAGAGGCTTCAAATGGTGAAGTTGCCTTAAAGTGTCTAGAAGAAAATCATATTGATTTAGCTATTGTTGATATTATGATGCCTAAAATGGATGGTTATCAATTAATCAAAAAAATTCGTGAGACGTTACAATTTCCAATACTTATATTGTCAGCCAAATCTCAAGAAGTAGATAAAATTATAGGTTTAGGGATTGGAGCAGATGACTTCATTACAAAGCCATTTAGTGCTTTAGAAATTATAGCTAGAGTTCAAGCTCATCTTAGAAGGTCCTATGAATTTAATGATAAGGCTGTAGAAGGTAAGGAGAAGCAAATTCATATGGGTGATTTAGTATTAGATCATCATTCTTGTACACTCTATAAATCAAGCGAATCCATTTCTCTCAGTGCTACGGAATATAAAATCTTAACCCTTTTTATGGGAGAACCAGGGAGAATATTTACTAAAAAACAAATTTTTGAAAATGTATGGTCTGATTATTACTGTGCAGATGATAATACGATTATGGTTCATATTAGTAGACTACGAGAGAAATTAGAGGATTCTCCTAAGAATCCAGTTTATATAAAAACGATCCGGGGACTTGGGTATAGATTTGCTAGGAAGGAAGAACTTTATGAAAAATAAAGTTTTATATATCTTGATTAAAAATTACGTTATATTTGCACTAGCAATAGGTTTCACCGTAATAATTTTATTTATATTTTTGATGTATCAAACAGAAAAGCAACTAGGAAAGCTAAATAATTTAAAGGCAAGTGAAGTAGTTCGTGAAAACTTTAAAACTATTAATGCAGAATCAATAGAATCATTTGGTGGTTGGGTAGAAATTCTTAATGAAAATTTACAAGTTATCTATACCAAAGGGGAAAAGAAGGATAAGCTTTTATCATATTCACAAAGAGAATTTACTAAATTATTATTTGATAATGATAAGCTTCCTTATTATTCATCTGTAGCAACATTTGTAACGAAAAAAGGTGAAACATTATATTGCCTTGTTAAGGTTCCTAAAAAAGCAATAAAGTATGAATATACGTTTTCTGATAAAAATGAGGAATACGTATATGTTTTTTATAAGATATTGCTTACTACAATCGTTTTATTTTTTGTATTTTTCTCTATGAATGTATATATATTTAGTAGGCAAATTGCTAGGAAAATAACCAGGCCATTGGATAAACTAGCAACTGGATTTGAGGAAATTGCTAGTGGGAAATATGATAAAAGGTTAAACTATGAAACATATTTTGAGTTAATGCAAATACAGCATTCGTTTAATGTTATGTCTGAAAAACTCGATAAAATAGAGAAAGAGAAGAAGAGGTTGGAAGAAACCAAGCAGAAGATGCTTGTAGATTTGTCTCATGATTTAAGGACACCAATTACAACTGTTCAAGGTTATATTGAAGCATTACAACTAGGGATCATTACAGAAAAAAGTGAAAGAGAAAGAACTTTGAATGTAATATATAATAAGATTCGAATCATTGCGGTATTAACTGAAGATATTTTTGAACTGTCTAAATTAGAGCATTCTGATTACCCTTTTGAAGTACATCCAACTGATGTATCTGAGTTTATTCGTGAATTGCTTGTAGAATATTATGATTTATTTCAAGCGAAGCGCTTAATCCTTCAATATCAAATTCCCTCTAAAGAAGTGATTGCTCCAATTAACAACAGATTACTATACCGTGCTATCTCTAACATAATATCTAATGCCCTACAGTATAATACGGCAGGTACGACCGTGTTTGTATCGTTAATTGAGGATGAAAGCAAAGTATATATAAACATTATAGATAATGGAATTGGAATACCTGAGGATATGAAACAGAGTATTTTTGATGCATTTGTTCGAGTAGATGATTCTCGAGAAAATAATGGGGGATCAGGTCTTGGATTAACTATTGCTAAGCATATAGTGGAGAAACATGGAGGGAAGATTAGTTTAGAGAGTGCAAAGAAACGTACAATTTTTTGTATTTCTTTGCCTAAATTGAATGGGTAGGTATTTTATCTTTTTTGAGGCATTTCTTTTTATCATTTTAGCCAAGAAGACTCCTTCCTCAAGAAGCGTGAAGGTTCACAGCCCAGTGAGTAGGTGGGAGATGAATTGGCTTCGAACAAGGGATGGCAGGAAGCCATCTTAATTGTTCGACATACAGAAAGTGTTACTCCACTACCTATCGAATGTATGTTTGGTGTATAATAGTCATATACCAAAATGGAGGTGAATCAAATAATGATTAATAAAGCCTATAAGTTTCGTATCTATCCAAATCAAGCACAAGCAATTCTAATCAACAAAACGATTGGGTGTTCTCGCTTTGTATTCAATCATTTCCTATCCTTATGGAATCATGCATACAAAGAGACAGGAAAAGGCTTGACCTATGGTACATGCTCTGCCAAACTACCTGCCATGAAGAAAGAGCTTGTTTGGCTAAAAGAAGTGGATAGTATTGCGATTCAG
>NZ_JAKUFY010000058.1:0-32927 GCF_022663675.1 Bacillus cereus group sp. BfR-BA-01355 | reverse complement strand
TTAGTAAAAGAAAAGTTAAATGATTTATCCAATTGGATGTTAGGAATTTGGGCGAAAATAAAAGGGTATACACTTGAAGCATGGAAGATGGTTTACACATACATCGTTGAACCAATTATTTCAGCTTATAATTCTGCAAAAGAGAAATTTAATGATATGTACAACACAGCACGGGAAAAATTTGATTCTGTAAAGAATGCGGCTCAAGAAAAATTTGAAGCGGCAAAACATTTTATTATAGATCCAATTAAAGATGCAGTTGACAGTATAGAAAAATTTATTGGGAAGATTAAGGGATTCTTTAGTGACTTGAAGTTAAAAATTCCAAAACCAGAAATGCCACCTCTTCCACACTTCAGCTTACAAACAAGCACGAAAAATGTTTTAGGTAAAGATGTTACATTTCCGTCAGGAATTAATATTGATTGGCGCGCAAAAGGTGGTATCTTCACTAAACCAACTATCTTCGGAATGAATGGTGGAAACTTGCAAGGTGCAGGAGAAGCGGGACGAGAAGCTGTGCTTCCCCTGAATAAAAAGACACTTGGAGATATTGGTGCTGGAATCGTAGCAGCCATGCCACGACAACAATTTGCTATGCCGGGAGAAATAAATCAACTAATGGGTGACATGAGCCGTATGATGGCTAGTTCTGTGAGTCAATTATCAGGATTAAAGAGTGTCATGAGTGGTGTGTATGGAAGCATGTCAAATAGTAGACAAGCAATGGCAAGCAGCGTATCAAATCAAGTGATTAATTACGGATCTGGTTCATCTTCTAGTGGTGGAGTTATTCCAATGCTTGGTGGAGATTTAGTTATTGAAGTGCCTGTTAATTTAGAAGGAAGAGACGTGGCACGCGGTACTTATCGCTATACAACCGAGTATCAAGAAAGAGAAGCAAAAAGAAACTCAGCCTTTTAGGTTTGGGTTTCTTTTATTTTATAAAGAAATGAGGTGTTGGCATGAGTTCTTTTACTTTTAACAACCAACGAAAGAAGTACATTCAAATAGAAAAGGGATGGAGTCCACCAACATGGGCACCTCTAAAACGTAATTTCTTAAAAACACCTGGATATCCAGGTGCAAGATTATTAGGAACGGATACAGATCCTCGTCCACTTCCTGTCCCTGTAGGAATTATCGTTCCAGATGGAACAGATTTAGAAACGTTAAAAGAAGAAATAGCAGCATGGTTAATTACAGAAGAAGCAGTTGAGCTAGTATTTGATGCAACTCCTGATCGAACATATTTAGCTATAATTGATGAAGATTTTAATCTTGATGATTTCGTTACGTTAGGTAAAGGTACTTTGAAGTTTATTTGTCCGATGCCTTATAAATTAGGACCTACCCGAACAGTAGAATTTCAAACAGGTGCGCTGGGGTTAACGGCGAGCGTTCAAAACAAAGGAACTGTTCATTCTAATCCTATCATTGAGATTGACATTACGAAACCAAACACTTTTTTAGATGTATGGTTTGGCGGGATATCCCTAAGTGATCGAGATTATTTTCGTATCGGTATGCCACTAAAAACTATAGAAAAGCCTGTGGAAAGGAATCAACGTATCGTATGGGATGAAATGGCCACTACTGTTGGATGGAGTAAAGTCAGTGCAATGGAAGATGGTGAACCGGTTGGTGAAATGAAATCAGATAAATACCAATTCTATTGTTCTGATTTTGGGACTGGAACGGGAAAAGGATGGCACGGTGCAGCGGTCAAAAAGAGTATACCTGGTGGTCCAGTACAAGATTTTATTATGCAAGCCTATGTTACTTGTAAGAGTAAGAAAATCAATGAAATGGGACGAGTTGAGATAGCAATATTAGACGAAAACAGTAAGGTACTTTCAAAAATTGCTATGAACGACCTCTATTGGCAAGCTGAACAAAATTTTGGAACGATGGTTATTGGATACGATAACAAGCCAGGGAAAACAGGGTTGATTTATGAGAGTGGTGATTATCCGAATACATGGAATCAATATTTTGGACGAGTGTGGATAGCTAGAACAGGAAATGTATGGGAAGCGTATATTTCGAAATTTCTTCCTGGAACAGAAAAAGATGATTCAGAGCGTTTTGCACGGTGGACAGATGAAAATAACTATCACATGGAAAAAGCAGCTCAAATACAGATTAGCATCATGCAATGGCAGGATGTACCGCCAGTAGAAGCAATGTCAGTTAGTGACTTAAAGTTTTGGAAAGTGAATTTAAATACGAAAAACACACCGCCTTATATAGTGGACGTTGGCGATAAAGTCGTAATTGATACAGAAAATAGTCATGTAACGATTGAAGGGAAGGATGCGATTAATATTAAGGACATTTTCAGTAATTTTCCTATCATTAATAAAGGTATTAATACAATGGAAATCATGCCTTCTGATATCGGAACAGCAAGGGTTAAATATAGGGAGCGATTTAGATGAGAACGCCAAGTGGAGTCTTACATATTATTGATTTCAAAACTAGTCAAATCGTTTCAGCTATACAACCAAAAGATTATTGGGATGATAAACGTCATTGGGAAATCAAGAATAATATCGATACGTTAGAGTTTAAAGTATTTGATAACACGAAATATGCAGCAACACTTATGCAACAAAACTTAGTATTAAAAGAAGTAAGGGATGGGCGTATTGTTCCGTATGTAATCACTGAAGTAGAAAAAGACCCTGACGATAGATCTGTCATTACTTATGCATCAGGTGCATGGATTAATCTTGCTAAAGATGACTATATTCGTCCACAGAAATTAGAAGGTAAGACAGTAAATGAATTTATGGATATTGCTCTTGTAGGTACAAAATGGAAGCGTGGTAAAACGGAGTATGCTGGATTTCATTCTATGACTATTGATGAATTTATAGATCCATTGAGTTTCTTAAAAAAGATTGCCTCCCTATTTGAACTAGAAATTATATACCGTGTTGAAGTGGTTGGTTCTCGAATTGCAGGTTGGTATGTAGACATGGTGAAAAAAAGAGGAAGAGAAACAGGAAAGGAAGTCACGTTAGGTAAAGATTTAGTTGGAATTAAACGTATTGAAAACTCACAAAACATTTGTACAGCTCTAATTGGCTTTATCAAAAAAGAAGGTGGAGAAGTTCTTACCATCGCAGATATAAACAAAGGTATGCCATATATTGTGGATAACGATGCTTTTCAACGTTGGAATGAAAAAGGCAAACATAAATTTGGATTTTACACTCCAGAAACAGAACAAGATATAACACCAGAACGATTGTTGACTCTTATGAAAACAGAGTTAGCAAAACGTGTGAATACCTCTATTTCTTATGATGTTCAAGCACAAAGTATAGGGCGTGTATTTGGATTGGCTCACGAGTTAATCAATGAAGGAGATACAATCCGAATTAAAGATATTGGATTTACACCTAAGCTTTATTTAGAAGCAAGGGCAATCGTTGGTGATGAATCACATACTGATCCTTCGCAAGATAAATACGCATTTGGTGATTACCGTGAGATTACAGATCCAAACGAAGAACTACGAAAGATTTACAATCGTATTCTTAGTTCACTAGGAAGTAAACAAGAACTGATAGATCAGTTAGAGAAATTAGTGAAAGATGCAAATGAAACAGCTAGTAATGCTAAGAAAGAATCAGAAGTAGCAAAAACACTGGCTGAAAAGGTTCAAGAGAATCTTAAAAATAATACGGTAAATATTATCGAAGCTAAAAATCCACCGACCGATAATCTTGTAGTAGGTAAAACATTATGGCGAGATATTAGCGACGGTAAACCAGGCATTTTAAAAGTGTGGAACGGTAAAGGGTGGGAGCTTCTTATTCCTGATGTGGAAACTATCAAGAAAGAGACAATGGAACAGGTTAATAAAGATATCAAACTTACAGAAGAAGAATTAAATAAGAAAGTGGAAGAAGCTCAAAGTGAAACCACTGGCCGATTCAAGAAAGTTAAAAATAGTCTCCAAGAAGTATCGCAAACTATTAAAAATGTACAAAACTCTCAAGGTGAAATTAATAAAACAGTTTCTGAAATGAAACAAACTAACGAGGGTTTTACTAAATCTATTGAATCTTTAACAAAAAAAGACGGTGAAATCACTGAAAAGTTTAATACAGTAGAAGAGACTTTCAAAGGTACAAAAAAGACAATCTCTGAGGTGCAGCAAATAACTAATGATCTAAAAAAAACCACAACTGAAATTACAGAAAAGGCTGGCCGGATTAGTGAGAAGTTGGAGGTCGTAGAAAAGAAAGTTAATAACGATAAAGCTGGAGGACGTAATCTGTTATTAGATTCAAATGTTAAATACGAAAAAACAGATTATCTAATCAATCCATATTCGCTAACCGAAAATTTCTCTACAGGTGAAGAATATACATTTGTAATTAAAGGTAGCGTTCCGAAGGGGCAGAAGTTTGGGATTTGGCAAAATGGCGGTTCAAATAATGTTGGATATGCAACAAGTATTTATGCGAATGGAGTTACCTATGTAACTTTTAAAGCTGTAGCAGCAACGAGTGGAAATGAAAGAAAGTTGAGTCTGTATAACTTTCCAAGTAACACTACAAAAGCCATTGTAGAATGGGTTGCTTTATATAAAGGTAATAAGCCACAGGATTGGACACCAGCTCCAGAAAATCAAGTAACGAGTGATGAATTCACTAAGAAAACAACCGAGATTGAAAAAAGTGTGGATGGTATTAAAGAAAGTATAAAAACGGTAGAAAAAACACAAACCTCTTTTAATGAACGTGTTAACACTGTAGAAAAGAACGCAGAAGGAACAACGGCAAGTGTTAAAAAATTACAGGAAACACAAACTCAGCAAGGGAAAACGTTAACTCAGGCTGCTACAACATTAGAACAACATTCTGAAGCATTGAAATTAACAATGAAAAAGAAAGATGTTGAGGATTATATAGGTGGTTTAGGCACTGTCAACGAGTTGCGTGATGCGGATTTTAAGTTAGGACAGAAATATTGGTTTTGGAATAGTGGTAATGGGGCTACTGGTTCTGTTGATACGAATTTAAAATACAAAGGTATGAATACATTTGCAATTACCGTTACTGGCCAAACTCAAGATCGTTGGTGGGGACTTATAAGTCAATTCATTGAGTGTCAGGTTAACGAAGAATTTGTTGTATCAGGTTATTTCAATACTGATGGGAAAACACCTATTGATAGTGGCGGTGCATTTATAGAAATTGAATGGTGGACTGCTGACAAAAAAACTCGTATTAAAACAGCTAGAACGAATATCAAGGTTGTAAATCATACATGGGTTCGTGCTGTATGCACAGATAAAACACCAGCCAATGCAGCGTTTGTAAGATGGCGTTATTACGTTACGAGAAATGGGCGTTTATGGTGTGCTGCACCTATGTTACAACGTGGCACCATAGCTACAGAATTTTGGTTGCATCCGAAAGATCAAACGGATGTTGATAAAATGCTAGAAGATATAGCTAATAGAGTAGCTACTGAGAAATACAATCAGAAAGTTACAGAGTTAGAAAGAAGTATTGGCGCAAATGAAAAAGGTATTACAATCGTTTCTAGAAAACAAGAAACGTTTATAAATGAGACTTATAATGCCTATGCAAGGAAAACGGAATCTAGGCTAGAAGTTTTAGATGAAGGGATTTTAGCGCAGATTTTAAAGGACGGAATTGTCACTGCCATCAATATGTCCCCTGGGAAAATTACAATCAATGCTGCAAAACTGGATATTAATGCAGATACAATGGTCAAATGGCTAACAGCAAAAGGTATTGATACGAATCTTATTAGAATTAACGGTGATAAGATAACCATTGATAAAGATGGTGTAACTGTTAAAATGCTAGACTTTCTATTCCAAGACGAATGGGGAACAAAAACAACTGCAGTATCAAGACGAAACTTGATAGCAGATCCCGACTTTTCTAGTGTTACAAAGAAAAACATTGGACATAACGATTTTTATGGGTTTGAAGGTGGATACGGTCTTACTTGGAGGTCATGGGGAAATGTCGTAATAGAAAAGAATACACATATATTCGATTACGAGCAGATGGTGAATGCTACAAGGATAGACATGTATAACTACCCAGAAGCAATTGTGAATAATGGCATACATCCCGGAAATGAATACACAGTATCTGCTCACTTTAGAGCATCTATGATAAATGGTGTACGTAAAACAGGGAAACCACGCTTACATGTATGTTGTGTTAAATTCCGGGACAATGTAAGTTACGATATATGGAATGAACAAAAAATGGACTTTCCTGAGCCGTCTACATTTTATGGAGAAATCAGAAGATATTCATTTACCTTCAAAGTGCCGAAAAACTATATTCCGCAACAACATGCATTGATTATTAAAGTTTGTTCTGGAAGTGCTGACATGAGACAAGGGACAGCGATTTGTGTAAGTGGTGTAACGCTATACAGTGGCAAATATGCATCTATGTATAATTGGGATCGTGCAGCAGCAGAAAGAGCGGATGGCATTCAGCCGTTTAACGCACTTGCTATAGGTGGTGTGAATAATAATATAACTCCAGCACCAGACGGACAAACGTTTGATATAAGTACTGAAAAAGAAGTTAAAATCTTTAGGAATATACGAGCAATGCAGGGAGTTAACTTAGGTGGGGGTGGATTCCAACAATGGGGGCATATTCGTTTTACAGACGGTAATGCTGGAGCAGGTTTTTATGCGAGTACTCCAAGTGGTTGGAAATTTAATGCACTTGGATAGAAAGGAGAAGTAAGAATGGATGAGAATCAAATGATGCCACTTCAAGCAGGTGAAAGCTTTCCTTTTATGGGGAGGCTGGTGGATGCAGAGCGTACAGAGACAGGGATTTTTGTTCAAATACCTGCTGATATGTTAAATAATGCAGGTCTGCTAAACGGTGTTAGCAGGGTCGAAGTATGGAGAGAAATGGATGGGACAGTAAAGTTTCGAATTGCTACGTTGTGTGAAATATGTAAACGCGGAGCGCGTTTGTACCCACTAGATATGGGATTTGCGAAAAAGAATATTTGTTTAGAGTGTTATGCATCACTTACAGGGAATTACCCATCTCAAGAACCGCCAACACCAACTAATGAAAATAACACACAAACAGAGCAGGAGCAGCCATAAGCTGGTCTTTTTTTATTGTCAAAAAAGGAGATGAGAACAGTGGAAGATGCAATTTTCAACTCAGTTATTCAACAAGGTGCATTTGCAGCGTTATTTGTGTGGATGCTATTTACTACACAAAAAAAGAATGAGCAGCGTGAAGAAAAGTATCAACAAGTAATTGATAGAAACCAACAAGTAATAGAAGAGCAAGCAAAGGCTTTTGGATCTATCTCTAAAGATGTAACAGAAATCAAACAAAAACTATTTGAAGGAGATGTTCAATAATGGGGTATATCGTTGATATTTCAAAATGGAATGGTAATATTAACTGGGATGTAGCAGCACTGCAATTAGACTTAGTAATTGCTAGGGTGCAAGATGGTTCTAACGTAGTTGATCATATGTATCAAAGTTATGTTGGTGAAATGAAAAAACGTGGTGTTTCTTTTGGTAACTATGCGTTTTGTCGATTTGTTTCTGAAAATGATGCACGTGTAGAAGCTCGTGACTTTTGGAATCGTGGAGATAAAGACGCATTGTTCTGGGTAGCTGATGTGGAAGTGAAAACAATGGGGAATATGTTAGCTGGAACGTTAGCTTTTATTGATGAATTACGCCAGTTAGGTGCTAAAAAGGTTGGTCTATATGTTGGTCATCATACATATAAAGAGTTCCAGGCGGATAAAGTAAACGCTGATTTTGTATGGATTCCCCGATACGGTGGGAATAGACCAGCTTATCCATGTGATATCTGGCAATACACAGAGACAGGTAATGTACCTGGTATCGGTAAGTGTGATTTGAACCAATTGATTGGCAGTAAATCGTTATCTTGGTTTACAGGAGAGGAACAAACAGAACAATCTGTTGCTAATGGTGGCTATCAATATGTTAAATCTGGTGGTTTTGGTATTTCATTGGTTCAGGAAGTCGTAAATGCTATGAATGAGCGCGGAACAAAAGGGAAAGTTGTCTCTGATCCATTAACCGGTTTAGCTTACTTACAAACTGAAGTACTGCCTAATGGAGATCTTGATAAGATTACAGCTTGGATGGATGAAAGAAACTGGTGGTATGAGTACATTAAAAAATAAAACAAAAGAATAGTTTTATGAACAAAAATTATTATCTGGTTATATATGTAGATAATTATATATTGATTTTCATCTTTATAAATGTTAGGGTAAATATACACCGTTTCTTATTTATCTATGAGTACTGTCTGTAGAACGAATAGAATAATTTGAAAAAAATCCCCTTTTGCACCTATATGCAGAAGGGGATTTTAATATTTATGAGATTTAAAATTTACTTTTAGATAATGCTTTAAGTATTGGCTTTACAATTAAACTTATTAAACGAAAGCCTTTAAATATAGAGCGTACAACTTTCAAGGAATGTTCCTCCTAGTTGATGTTAATAAATGTATCATTATATAAAAAATAGAGATATAAAAATTTTTCTTCCATTTATCTTGTTCTTTTAAATTCTTCTTTCTTTTCCCTTAGAATCTAGCAAAATAGCATAAAAACTAATTAAAAAAGACAATTATTCTATTTATAAAACTATCCACTAAATTATTACCTTAATTAATCTTTAGAATCCTCATCGCTCATAATATATTCGATATCTTCATCTGTAAATTCATTGCCTTTAAATACTGGATGCCCATTTGGATCGAGCATACCCATTACTTTTTTATCTCTATCAGACACAATTAGTGTATAGTCCTCCATAAGAAAAGGGTTTTTTGGTAAATCCACTAATATTCTCCAAGCTGGCCTTATATCATCATTGTTTCTATTTTCTTTCTCAATTTTAAATGTATAAGCCTCATCAAAGAAAAGCTGGTTGATATCTTCATTAACTACTCCATCTAATTTATTTTTCTTATGATAATGTTTAGCAATTTCTATTGCTTCCTGAGGCTTTAACATTACATCTACAGTAATTTCATTTATTTTCCTATAATGTCTTGAAAAATCTTCTTGCTTTAATCTTATATAATTTTGAAATTCTTCAGTAGACAATTGTTTAAACTCTTCATCAGACATATTTTTATACTTGTCTAAAGACATATAAAATTCTCCTTTTATTTATATGAAATTAGAATTTACCTTTAATAAACCAAAAAAAGAAGAACATCTATCCTCACTTCAAGGTGCTCTTCTTTTATTGTTATATTATTCATCTTCAAAATCATGTAGACTATCAAGTAATTCTGTGAATGTTGAGCAAACAGGGTAGATTGAATCTTGTATCTCTTCCTCCTCGTGATCCCAAAATACGATTGTTGGTGATTCGGGGTTGCGTCGATAATCAAAACATATGAAATTGCCAAAAGAATCACTTGCGAAAGGATAAATTCCATCCGTTAATCTATCTTTTATATTCTCATATCTCTGAACTATCGAATATTTATCATCAATATGTAGAGTTAATAGATCATTAAATGTACTTTCGTCTAGTCCTTGTATATCGAACACTTTCGGCCGTGGATAGCCACCATCATATTTCTTTACACATTCAATAAAATCATTAGGAAATTTAATGTTAAAATATTGTTCTACTTGTTTAATCTCATTATCCGTAACTTCCTTATCACTTGCACCAATCCATGTAATCTTACTCATGGGTAATCCTCCTTATTTTTCTCCTTTTTTACCCCAGATATTATAACCGCCTGTATGACCAGTTTTCTCATGCAGGTATGCATCTACAAGTTGCATTCTTCCTGTATCTTGATGATGATGCCATGTATACGTCTTAGGTTTTTCACCATGTTTAAATAACTCAATTTCCTTCTCTGTAAATTTTGCAGCCAATTTGGGATCTTTTAAAATTTGCTCGTATAATAGTTTATTACATATTCTATCATGAGTAGGTCTTGTTTTTTTGAAATCAGCTTCTTTTAATTTAACTTCAGTTATCGCATCAAAAATTGGGAATCCATCTAAGTCATACGGAATTCCAGTGACAGGATGCTTATCTCCAGCTAATTCACCTTTTCTAAGACTGATAGTCTTAGGGCCGTTTGCACCTTCATAAGTATATTTCGCTGCCTTCTGCAAGTACTGTTGAGTGCTACCAACTCCTGCATATGAAAGATGATTTCCAGATTTGACTTCATAGTTATTTAGTATATGTAGCGCATTTCTGTATGCTGAGGAATTAGTTATAAGGGATTTCCCTTTAGTAAGTCCTGTCAAAGCAGATACCTCACCTGCTTTTGAAATTTTATCTACACCTTTTGTTCCGGCAACAGCGAACATACCATGACCCATTGCGTTTCCATACCATTCAGCTCGACTATTCCAGTCGCCATTAATAACATCACGATTCCAAGAATCGGAAATGGCTTGTTTTATCGCATTGAATGTTCCAGCTGGATCAGAAAAAGCTTCAACCGTGTCATTAAATGTATTTATTGGATGGAGAGCTGCATTTGCAATTCCTAATAATTCATCACCTAAAGCGTTGTCCATTCCTTTTTTTAAATGATAGGGCACACCTAATCCGGCTTTTTCAAACGCAGCTGCAATTTTATCATCGGTGACATCTTTTATTTTACTAAATCCCCTATAAAAATCTTCAACACCATGTTTAAACTTATCCAGTAAAGATTCATCTTTTTTCTCACTATTTAATGGACCACACATTGCACCTTCTTCAATTGAACTACCATTTAAAAGATTGTCGGCCTGACGCTTCCTATCTTCTTCAATCGCCTGAATGGAAGTCGTCCATTCCATATTCAATCCCTGTGTACTAAATGTACCGCTTGCAGGACTAAAGCCCTTTCCACTTTGGACTTCGGCAAGGCCAGTAGCAATACTAGCTGCTAGTTGAAGGGCTGTGCTGTAGTTATTACTCGATGTATAATTGAATTCATATAAATGCTCTAGTTTTTCTTCAAGTTTTTTTCTCATCGCAACTAAAACAGCCACAATTGCGTCTACTCCAGGCATGGGTGTAAGTAACTCTATTGCTTCTATACTTGCAATTGTTTGATTGATTTCTTGGATTTGTTCTCTTATTTCTTGTTCGATAACATCTGTTGAAGCAACCTTTGCTTGAAAATCATTTGGAAACGCATCATTTTGACGAATTAATTCTTCACATAAATATATAATTCCTTGTGCCAAAGGCCGAAAGGTTTGGACAAGATAGGCTTTTGCACTGCTATATGTTTGCCCTTGTAACACAGTATCCATTGCAAAAGCGTCAATTGACTGAATCGCTTGTTCCATAGCTTGAATGGTAGCCGTACATACAGCATTCATACTTTGTGTTTGGGCATGTACTTCCCCTAAATACATGTTTAAACTCAAAAATCTCCCCCCTTTTATGTGAACAAGTAAATCATACCAATTAAAGGATATATATGTAAATATGCTGCTGTAGTAAACTCAATATCAAAGTAGAACTTTTCCATTTAATTACTAAAGTACCATCGAATTCGTTTATGGATATCTATGAAGAATATGGTATACAAAATAAATTTACAGGATTTGAAATGAATATATAATAGAAGAAAAAAGAAATGTTTATATTGTCGCTACCATGTTGGCGTCAACCTCATGCGCCTAATGGCAACAAAAAACATCTACTTCGTTCCATTCGGTCAAGATGCACCAGAGAAAAAACCGAACTCAATGGTAGCTCGCATGGAGCTGCTGGAAGACACAGTATTAGAAGCACTGCAAGGAAAGCAATTGCAACCGGTGGTCGTAGAAAAATTCAGATATATGAATTAAAAAACGAAAAAAAACGGACAATTTTTGATGAAACCATCATTCTTACTGTAGAATATGATAAAATTAACGTTATTAAGATTAGAAGGGGTATTGTATACTCCTTCTGATTCTAAGTTATAGAAGGATTGGTATCTAGAAAGGGGCATAGTGATGGAAAAGCAAAAAACTTTTCATGTCGCTGTAGTTGGAGCAACCGGCGCAGTTGGTGAACAAATGTTAAATACTTTAGAGAAACGAGAATTTCCGATTGGGAAGTTAACGTTACTTTCATCTAAACGATCTGCAGGTAAGAAACTTGTATTTAAAGGCGAAGAATTTACAGTTCAAGAGGCAACTCCTGAAAGCTTTGAAGGAGTAGATATCGCACTATTTAGTGCTGGTGGATCTGTATCGAAACAATTAGCGCCAGAAGCAGCAAAACGCGGTGCGATTGTTGTTGATAATACAAGTGCATTCCGTATGACAGAAAACGTGCCACTTGTTGTACCTGAAGTAAATGAAAATGACTTAAAAGAACATAATGGCATTATTGCAAATCCAAACTGTTCTACAATTCAAATGGTAGTAGCTCTTGAGCCAGTTCGTCAGCAATATGGTTTAAAACGAGTAATCGTTTCCACATATCAAGCTGTATCAGGTGCTGGTGCGGCAGCTATTGAAGAACTTCATGAACAATCACAAGCAATCTTAAATGGCGAAGAAGTTAAGGCAAATGTTCTTCCTGTATCAGGTGATAAGAAGCATTTCCCAATTGCTTTTAATGCGATTCCACAGATTGATAAGTTCCAAGATAATGGATTTACATTTGAAGAAATGAAAATGATTAACGAAACGAAAAAAATTATGCATATGCCTGAATTAGAAGTAGCGGCAACGTGTGTACGTTTACCAGTTGTATCAGGACACTCTGAGTCTGTTTACATCGAAGTAGAAAAAGAAGGCGTAACAGTAGAAGAATTAAAGAGCTTACTTGCAAATGCGGAAGGTATTGTTCTGCAAGATAATCCAGAAGAGCAGTTATATCCAATGCCAGCTACTGCAGTAGGTAAAAACGAAGTATTCGTTGGAAGAATCCGTAAAGATTTAAATAACGATAAAGGATTCCATCTTTGGGTCGTATCTGATAACTTATTAAAAGGCGCTGCATGGAATTCTGTTCAAATTGCAGAGCGCTTAGTAAAATTACAATTAGTGTAAACGGCTAAGAGAAGGTGCAAAATATGAAAATAATTGTTCAAAAATTTGGTGGCACATCAGTACGTGATGACAATGGACGTAAGCATGCGCTTCATCATATAAAAAAATCATTAGCTGCTGGTTATAAAGTAGTTACTGTCGTATCTGCTATGGGCCGTAAAGGTGAACCATATGCAACGGATACGTTATTAAGTCTTGTAAATCAAGAGGAATCTACTATTTCTAAACGTGAGCAAGATTTATTATTATCGTGCGGAGAGTTAATCTCTGCAATTGTTTTCTCTAATATGTTGAATGAGAATAGTATAAAAGCAGCAGCATTAAATGGTGCACAAGCTGGTTTTGTAACGAATGATGACTTTACGAATGCAAAGATTATTGAAATGAATTGCGATCGTATACATGAAGAGTTAGAAAATGTAGATGTAATCGTCGTTACAGGATTCCAAGGGCAAACGAAAAAAGGTGATACGACAACACTTGGACGCGGAGGTAGTGATACTTCAGCTTCAGCATTAGGTGTTGCACTTCATGCTGAATACATCGATATATTCACTGATGTAGAAGGTGTTATGACTGCGGATCCTCGTATTGTAAAAGATGCACGTCATCTTCAAACTGTAACGTATAACGAAATTTGTAACATGGCTTATCAAGGTGCGAAAGTCGTTCATCCACGTGCAGTTGAAATTGCGATGCATGCAAAAGTGCCACTTCGTGTACGTTCTACGTATTCTGATAGTGAAGGTACGCTTATTTCAGCATATGACGGTGCTACAAGAGGTCGTGATGTAGAAGAACGTCCTGTTACAGGTATCGCCCACGTATCAAACGTAACGCAAATTAAAGTGCTTGCAAAAGAAACGGCATATGATTTGCAACAACATGTGTTTAAAGAGATGGCGAACGAAGGAATAAGTGTTGATTTAATTAATATTTCACCTACTGGCGTAGCATATACGGTGAGTGATAATGTATCAAGTCATGCAGTTAAATTATTAAAGAACCTTGGATATGAGCCAATTGTGACAGAACATTGTGCGAAAGTATCTATCGTTGGAGCTGGAATGGCAGGATACCCAGGGGTTACTGCGAAAATCGTTACAGCTTTAGCGGAAAAAGGTATTCAAATTCTGCAATCGGCAGATAGTCATACAACAATTTGGGTTCTTGTAAAAGAAACTGATTTAGTGGAGGCTGTAAATGCATTACATAGTGCGTTTGAGCTTTCAAAAGAAAAGCAACTGGAACAATAAGGAGTGAGACCATGATAGATTTTGGGACAATTGCAACCGCGATGGTAACACCGTTTGATATAAACGGGAATATCGATTTTGCAAAGACAACGAAATTGGTAAATTATTTAATTGATAACGGTACAACAGCAATCGTGGTAGGAGGAACGACAGGAGAATCTCCTACATTAACTTCAGAAGAGAAGGTAGCGTTATATCGCCATGTCGTATCTGTTGTCGATAAAAGAGTGCCCGTAATCGCTGGAACAGGTAGCAATAATACGCATGCTTCTATTGATTTAACTAAAAAGGCAACAGAAGTTGGTGTGGATGCAGTAATGCTAGTAGCACCGTATTATAACAAACCGAGTCAAGAAGGAATGTATCAGCATTTTAAAGCAATTGCTGAAAGTACGCCACTTCCGGTTATGCTATATAACGTTCCAGGACGATCTATTGTACAAATCTCCGTTGATACAGTTGTTCGTTTATCAGAAATAGAAAACATTGTTGCTATTAAAGATGCAGGCGGCGATGTGTTAACAATGACAGAAATCATTGAAAAAACAGCGGACGACTTTGCGGTATACAGCGGTGATGACGGTTTAACGTTACCGGCTATGGCAGTTGGAGCGAAAGGTATCGTTTCGGTAGCATCTCATGTTATCGGAAACGAAATGCAAGAAATGATTACAGCATTTCTTGCAGGAGAGTTTAAGAAGGCACAAAAATTACATCAATTACTTGTAAGAGTAACTGATTCATTATTTATGGCGCCAAGTCCAACTCCAGTAAAAACAGCGTTACAAATGGTTGGATTAGATGTAGGTTCTGTACGTTTACCACTTCTTCCATTAACAGAAGAAGAAAGAGTAACGTTACAATCTGTAATGCAATCTATTCCTCGTTAATAAAAATGACCTAGTTTCACACTAGGTCATTTTTTTATTGATATGAAAATGTTTGAATCTGTTTTAAAGTAAATCTTTTATAAAATGATTTTAAGCTTGCCTTTCTCATCTGTATATGAACCTATAATATTGAAAACGTGTACATTACGCTACGCGTGCTCTACTTGATAAAGTATGATATTGTTCTTTCATTAATTTGGTTCCAACCTCTTGTCCTCGATAGTGACTGTCAAATCCCCCTAAAAATTTAATCTTATTAAATTTCTATTAGATTTTGTAATTCATAGCTTTTTGTCATGTAATACAATGTTTATAAGAAAAGGATCTTACACTTTTAATTTTGTTGAAAAGTAGTTGCTAGTACAGGAAATACTTTCGGTTATGTTTTTAGAGGAATTGCCTCAAATATGACGTAATCTATAAAAAAGTTTCATTTTATAAGTGTTTTTTTGCAATTCAAGAAAAAAATCTAGGAAATCCATCAAATGAAAGTAATTTAAAGTGTTTAGGGTTTTTTTTCAAATAACATGGAGTATAAAAGCAGCGGAAATAAGCCATATACTTTTAGTACTGTTCCTTTCTTTTACTTTTTCTTTCGCACGATTTAACTTGTGTTCTATTTCTTCTATCAGGTATAATATGGCTAAGTAGCTTAGTACGGGTATGCTTAGCAAAATTGGGAAAAATTATAATTTAATTAAATTTTCATATCATATCGAATAAGATATTTGATTTATATAATGAAAGAGAGGTGAAACCTGGTTTAAAAAATAAACAAGGACATGATATCGCATAACGGTAAGGACATTCGTCTTGGACGGTGAATATATGGTGGTTGTAGAGTTTCCCCTGGTGTCTCTGCAATTTTAGTGAAATCAGTGTTTGCAAGATTTTTAAACCAGGCAACAACATGAAGAGAAAAGAGAATGAGTCTGTTAAAGTATTTGCTCTTGGTGGAGTAGGTGAAATCGGGAAAAACATGTACTGTGTTGAAATTGATTCTGAAATCTTTATTGTGGATGCAGGGTTAATGTTCCCGGGAGATGAAATGTTTGGAATTGATATCGTTATTCCTGATATTACATATTTAGTGGAAAACCAAGAGCGAGTAAAGGGTTTATTTATTACTCACGGTCATGAAGATCATATTGGTGGTATTGTTTACGTACTTCGTAAATTATCTATTCCAGTGTATGCAACGAAATTAACAGTAGGACTTATACAAGAAAAACTTGGCGAAGCGGGTATGTTAGGTCGTGTAGACTTAAAAACAATCGATTCAAATTCAACAGTAGAGTTTAATACTACAACGGTGTCATTCTTTGGAACGACACATAGTATTCCAGATTCTGTTGGTGTTTGTTTCCATACATCAAAAGGTGCAATTGTATATACAGGAGACTTTAAATTCGATCAAACTCCAATTGGAAATAGTGGAGCAGACCTTGGGAAAATGGCTCAAATCGGAAATGAAGGCGTACTTTGCTTATTATCTGATAGTACAAACGCAGAGCGCCCAGGTTATACAGGTTCTGAAAAAGAAGTTGGTGTAGAAATTTCTAAAGTGTTCTACGGCGCAGAAGGTCGTATTATCGTTGCTTCATTTGCATCGAATGTACATCGTATTCAACAAGTATTTGATGCAGCTGCCGAAACAGGGCGAAAAGTAGCGGTAGTAGGACGTAGTATGGTGAAAGTAGTAGACATTGCAAGACGTCTTGGTTATTTAGATGTTCCAGAAGGTATGGTTATTTCATTACAAGAAGTAGACAACTTCCCAGAGAAAAAGGTAGCTATTTTAACGACAGGTAGTCAAGGTGAACCGATGGCTGCTCTATCTAGAATGGCAAAACAAGCACATAAACAAATTTCAATTCGTAAAGGTGATACTGTTATCATTGCTGCTTCGCCAATTCCGGGTAATGAAATATCTGTATCAAAAATTATTGATTTGTTATTTAGAGCTGGAGCTGAAGTTGTTTATTACGGCGAAAGAAAAGTTCATGTTTCAGGTCACGGTAGCCAAGAAGAATTAAAATTAATGTTAAATTTAATGAAACCGAAGTACTTTGTACCCGTACATGGTGAGTTCCGTATGCAAAAAGCACATGCGTATTTAGCTGAAGATGTAGGTATTACAAGAGAAAATATCTTTATCGTAGAAAAAGGCGACGTAATTGCTTTTGGTGACGATGAAGCGAACTTAGTCGGTAAAGTACAAGCTGGTAATGTTTTAATTGATGGATTAGGTGTAGGTGACGTTGGTAATATCGTTCTTCGAGATAGAAAGATGTTATCTCAAGATGGAATATTAGTAGTAGTTGTAACGCTTGGTAAAGATGAAAAGAAAATTATCTCTGGTCCAGAAATCATTTCACGTGGTTTCGTATATGTTCGTGAGTCAGAAGCGTTAATTGAACGATCTACAGAGATTGTACGTATGATTGTTGAGCAGTCAATTAAAGAATATTCGATTGAATGGTCAATGTTAAAACAAAATATTCGTGAATTATTAGGACAGTTCTTGTACGAAGAGACAAAGAGAAAACCTATGATTTTACCGATTATTATGGAAGTATAAAAAAGATCACCCTTATGGGTGATCTTTTTTTTCTTTTTAACCCTATCGAATGAAATTTATAACTTAAGAAATAATAGTTATATACGAGTGAAAGGGGATGCGAAATGACAGAACGTGATCGATATACAAATGAAGAAAAAGAAACTGAGCCAAAAGAAGCTGGAAAAGAGGCTTCAATAGTAGAAAAAATTCAACAGCTTGGACAGACAAATGTACCACAGATGAATGAATCACGTATTCATTGTTTAACGATTATCGGACAAGTGGAAGGTCATGTTCAATTACCGCCGCAAAATAAAACAACAAAATACGAGCATATCATTCCGCAAATTGTTGCGATTGAACAAAATCCGAAAATTGAAGGTTTGCTTTTAATATTAAATACGGTTGGAGGTGACGTTGAAGCTGGACTAGCAATTTCAGAAATGGTAGCTTCACTTTCAAAACCAACAGTATCTCTAGTTTTAGGTGGGGGACATTCCATCGGTGTACCGATTGCTGTTTCTACTGACTATTCGTTTATTGCGGAAACTGCGACGATGACAATTCATCCAATTCGTTTAACAGGTCTTGTCATAGGTGTGCCGCAAACATTTGAGTATTTGGATAAGATGCAAGAAAGAGTTATTCGTTTTGTGACGAAGCACTCGAAAGTAACAGAGGATCGTTTTAAAGAGCTTATGTTTGCGAAAGGAAATTTAACGCGAGATATTGGGACGAATGTAATTGGTGGAGATGCAGTAAAGTACGGTCTTATAGATGATGTTGGTGGTATTGGAAATGCGATTCGAAAATTAAACGAATTAATAGATGTTCGCGCGGAAGGTAGTGCAGAAGGGACAATGTTACAATGATTTTATATACAATTATGCCAGAGCAACTTGTGTATCCGGCCGATTATTCACAATGTGAAAGTCAAAAAGTTGTAAATATAAATGGTGTGGAATTAATGGTTTCTGAAGAGGAACATGGGTGTTATTCTATTGTACGTGTGCTAAGTACGGACCCACTTCACTATTTAGAGTTTGAGCCCGGTCAGAAAATAACCTTTTAGCAAAAAGAAGGATTTTGTTTAGAAGCTATGGTATAATATAAAAAACAAGACGGTTGAGCAGCCATGAGTAGGCTGCTTTCTTCTGTTTATTTAGCATTTTACAAGAAGTGTAAAAATAGAAGATATAAAGACCTGAAAAATAGAGAAAACAGACATATAAATAGAGCATTTTTAGGGGAGCTTTACTTATATGTAGAACACGAGGTGAAGAAATGGCAAAACAAAAGCAAAGAGGGACGAAGGCAAAGGCAAGACGTACGATAAAGCCAACTTTGTATTATGAAATCGTCGGTTTAACTCTTTTTGCACTTTCAATCATTACGATTTTACAGCTAGGCGTTGTAGGGAAATCGTTTGTGTTATTTTTTCGCTTCTTCTTTGGTGAGTGGTACATAATTGGTGTGTTAGGTGTAATAGCTTTATCGGTTTCCTTTGTTATAAAACGCGGATGGCCGAACCTTTTAAATAAACGGTTAATTGGATTTTATTTAATTGTATTGGCAATATTAATGTTTAGTCATATTACATTATTTAACCTTCTTACAAAAGATGGAGCAGTGCAAAATACTTCTGTTATTGTGAGTACGAAAGATAACTTCTTTCTTGAAATGAAAAAAGGGCCAGATAGCGTTCATTTAGGCGGTGGTATGTTTGGTGCGCTTATGTTCGCGACATGTTACTTCCTATTCGACGAAGTAGGAGCCTATATCATTGGGATTATTTTAGTTATTCTCGGGGTACTCTGTATAACAAATAAACATATTGGAGAAGTGTTAGCTCCAGTTGGTAGAATTCTTAGAAGTCAATTTCAAGTGATGCAAGGGGATTATAAAGATTGGAGATCCAAAAGAACGGCTGAACAAACAGAAAAGAAAAAAACAACAAGAAGTACAAGAAGCAAACGTGCTGCAGAACAAGAAGAAGTGATTGAGCCGATGGAAGAAATCCAAATTGATCCGCCAATTATTTCAAATTTCACTGAGAATTATCCTGCAAATGAAGAAGAGGATAAACGAATCGAAGTAGAGCAAGAAGATTTGATCACTTCACCGTTTATTGAAGAGACTCCACCAATTGAAGAATCAAAGAAAAAGCGTGGAGAAAAAATCGTTGAATCGTTAGAGAGTGAAGCGCAAGCACCTCCTATGCAATTTTCAAATGTAGAAAATAAAGATTACAAGCTTCCTTCACTTGATATATTAAAATTTCCAAAGAATAAGCAAGTTACAAATGAAAATGCGGAAATTTATGAGAATGCTCGTAAATTAGAACGTACATTCCAAAGTTTCGGAGTGAAAGCGAAAGTAACAAAAGTGCATAGAGGTCCTGCAGTTACAAAATATGAAGTGTATCCTGATATGGGGGTAAAGGTAAGCAAAATTGTCAGTTTAAGTGATGATTTAGCCCTTGCATTAGCTGCAAAGGACATTCGTATTGAGGCGCCAATTCCCGGGAAATCAGCTGTAGGGATCGAAGTTCCGAACTCAGAAGTTTCGATGGTAACGCTGAGGGAAGTTCTTGATTCTAAGGCTAACAATCATCCGGAAGAGAAGTTGTTAATTGGTCTTGGCCGAGATATTACAGGTGAAGCTGTATTAGCCCGTTTAAATAAAATGCCCCATTTACTCGTAGCTGGTGCGACAGGGAGCGGGAAAAGTGTATGTATTAACGGTATTATTGTTAGTATTTTAATGCGTGCAAAACCACATGAAGTAAAATTAATGATGATTGACCCGAAAATGGTAGAGTTAAATGTATATAACGGTGTGCCTCATTTGTTAACACCAGTTGTAACTGATCCGAAAAAAGCATCGCAAGCATTGAAAAAAGTTGTGAGTGAGATGGAACGTCGTTATGAATTGTTTGCTCATAGTGGTACACGTAACATTGAAGGATACAACGATTATATAAAAGAGCATAATAGTCAATCAGAAGCGAAACAACCCGAATTACCGTATATTGTAGTAATTGTGGACGAGTTAGCAGATTTAATGATGGTTGCTTCGTCTGATGTAGAGGATGCGATTATGCGTCTAGCGCAAATGGCTCGTGCTGCTGGTATTCATTTAATTATTGCAACGCAACGTCCGTCAGTTGACGTTATTACGGGTGTTATTAAAGCGAATATTCCATCACGTATTGCATTCGCTGTATCTTCTCAAACAGATTCTCGTACAATTCTTGACGGTGGTGGTGCAGAGAAGCTACTAGGTCGTGGCGACATGCTGTTTATACCAATTGGTGCATCGAAACCTGTACGTGTACAAGGTGCATTTTTATCAGATGATGAAGTTGAGAGAGTTGTAGAATATGTTATTGGACAGCAAAAAGCACAATATCAAGAAGATATGATTCCGCAAGATGTTCCTGATACGAAGAAGGAAGTAGAAGATGAATTATATGATGAAGCGGTTCAACTTGTAGTGGAAATGCAAACAGCATCTGTTTCTATGCTACAACGTAGGTTTAGAGTAGGTTATACGCGAGCTGCTCGTCTAATTGATGCAATGGAAATGAATGGTGTAGTAGGTCCATATGAAGGTAGTAAACCGAGAGAAGTACTCATTAATGATGTACAAGAAAAAAGTTCTTAAAAAAAGCCTAATTGTTTTTACAATTAGGCTTTTTTATATAGTGTTTTTGTTATATACTATACTCAGCAATAAAGAAAGGGCTTACATTTAGAGGGTATCTTTAGAATACGAATACTTTGAGTATGTTTTATGTAAATGTTCGATATTTAATGTAGAAAAATGTTGGATTTTGTTGACACGTATGAGAGCAAGTGGTAAGATTACTTCGAAAAGAATCACTGCCTCATATAATCTTGGAGATAAGGTCCATAAGTTTCTACCTGGCAACCATGAATTGCTAGACTATGAGGGGAAAAGTGTGTAACAAAGGATGTAAAGGATCTTTGTGCCGAACTTTTTCTCGAAATGAGGAATGTTTATGGTGCAAAGTTTTTTTTATACAGTAAAGAGTGAAAATTTCATTTTAAAAAATTATTATTATTTATTCGACAATTGCGCTTATTTTTAGTGGTTAGTCATTTGTACTATGTTGTAAGTTGAAAAAAGAGAAAAGAAGTCTTACATCAGAGGTCGAATAATTGAAATGCGGGGGAGTCTTATGTCAGTAAAATCCGATAGTCGTCACCTATATTTACGGGTGATTGATCACATCAAAGAAAAAATTAAAGATGGGGCTTATAAAGAACGACAAAAGTTACCATCAGAGTTTGATTTAGCGAAAGAACTTGGCGTAAGTAGAGCGACTTTAAGGGAAGCGTTACGTATTTTAGAAGAAGAAAATGTTGTCATTCGTAGACATGGTGTAGGGACATTTGTAAATGCAAAGCCATTATTTTCTTCTGGAATAGAACAACTTTCTAGTATTACAGATATGATTTCTAGTGTGGGGAAAACACCAGGAACGATCTTTTTATCATCATCTACTACAACTTTAACAGAAGAGGAAAAAGAGAAGTTTAATAGTGAAGATGGTTTCAATGCAGTGATGATTGAACGCGTGCGTACAGCAGATGGGGAACCTGTTGTATATTGTATCGATAAACTTGCAAAAGAAATATTGCCAGATTTATCGGGTTACAATGAGGAGTCATTATTAACGGTGATACATAATAACACGCATAAGCGCATAACATATGCGGTTGCTCATATTGAGCCAATTGGCTATCACCCTAAAATCTCACCGATTTTAGAATGTGAGCCTGAAACAGCACTGCTTGTATTAAAACAAATGCACTATGATCAAAATGATGAGCCAATCTTATATTCTATCAATTACTTTAGAGCTGATAAGTTTAGCTTCCACGTATTAAGAAAGCGTATGTAGGTAAGTTCCTTTTTAGGGAGGTGACAGCAAGAAGTAAGGAACAGCAGCGAAAGAATAAAAAAATATATATCATTTTTGGAGGGGTTTCTAGTATGAAGAAAAAAGCAGGTCTTTTATTATCATTAACATTAGCAGCAAGTACAGTTTTAGGTGCATGTGGTAACTCGGATAAGGCAAGCAGTGACAAGAAAGACACGAAAGACTTCAAGGTCGGTATGGTAACGGATGTTGGGGGCGTTGATGACAAATCGTTCAACCAATCGTCTTGGGAAGGACTAAAAAAGTTTGGTAAAGATAACGGATTAAAGGAAAAGACAAATTATCGTTACCTACAGTCTGAAAAAGAAGCGGATTATATTCCAAACTTAAAGAAATTTTCAAAAGATAAGTATGATTTATCTTTCGGAATTGGTTATAAATTAGAAGGTGCAATTAAAGAAGTAGCAAAAGAATCTCCAAAACAACAATTTGCAATCGTTGATACTGTAGTAGATGCACCAAACGTAACGAGCATTACATTTAAAGATCATGAAGGATCATTCCTTGTAGGTGCGGTAGCAGCTATGTCAACAAAATCGAATAAAGTAGGATTTGTTGGTGGGATGAAGAGTGATTTAATTAGTAAATTCGAAAATGGATTTAAAGCGGGTGCAAAAGCAGTAAATCCAAACATTGAAATCGTATCTGAATATGCAGAAGCATTCGATAAACCTGAAAAAGGTACAGTTCTTGCATCAGCAATGTATGGTCAAGGCGTAGACGTAATTTATCATGCTGCTGGTGGTACAGGTAACGGTGTATTCACTGAAGCGAAAAACCGTAAGAAAAAAGGTGAAAATGTTTGGGTAATCGGTGTTGACCGTGATCAAAACCAAGAAGGTATGCCTGAAAACGTAACATTAACTTCAATGGTAAAACGTGTAGATATCGCTGTTGAAAAAGTAGCGCAAGAAGCGAAAGACGGTAAGTTAAAAGGCGGTAAAGTAGAAGCGTTTGGTTTAAAAGATGACGGTATTGGTATTTCAAAAACAACTGATAACGTGAAAAAAGTTAACCCTGAAATTTTAACAAAAGTAGAAGAATTTGAAAAGAAAATTACAGACGGTGAAATTAAAGTACCGGCTACAGATAAAGAGTATAAAGAATATGAAGCTTCTCTAAAAAAATAAATAGAGAAATAGCAAAGGTTAGTTCATAGAACTAACCTTTGTATGTATAAAACTTCCGAATTGCTTAATAAGTTAATAGTGTAATAGGGAATGTTCCCTGTTAAAAGGAGGAACACAATGGAATACGTAATTGAGATGAATAACATTACGAAAGTATTCCCAGGCATTGTAGCGAATGATGATATTACGCTGCAAGTAAAGCAGGGTGAGATACATGCTTTACTTGGAGAAAATGGTGCAGGGAAATCCACATTGATGAATGTACTATTTGGTTTGTACCAACCAGAACAAGGTGAAATTAAAATTAAAGGAAAGTCTGTAAATATTACCAATCCGAATGTGGCAAATGACCTTGGTATTGGAATGGTTCATCAGCACTTTATGCTTGTTCATAATTTTACAGTTACAGAGAATATTATTCTCGGAAATGAACCGAGGAAAAAAGGGAAAATTGCTGTTGAGGAAGCTGCTAAAGAAATTCAAAAACTGTCTGAACAATACGGTTTAGCTGTAGATCCATATGCGAAAATACAGGATATTTCAGTGGGTATGCAACAGCGTGTTGAGATTTTGAAAACTCTTTACCGCGGTGCAGAAATTTTAATATTTGATGAACCGACAGCTGTGTTAACACCACAAGAAATTCATGAGCTAATTCAAATTATGAAAAAGCTTGTGCAAGAAGGAAAATCTATTGTTCTTATTACACATAAGTTGAAAGAAATTATGGAAGTTTGCGATCGTTGTACGATTATTCGTAAAGGAAAAGGAATTGGAACGGTTGACGTTGCAAATACGGATGAAAATAAACTTGCAGAATTAATGGTCGGACGTCAAGTGAATTTTAAAACAGAAAAAATAGACGCGAAACCAAAAGAAGAGGTACTTTCAATTGCAAATCTTGTTGTTCACGATGCACGTCAACTACCTGCTGTAAAAGGCCTTGACTTAACTGTTCGTGCGGGGGAAATTGTTGGGATTGCAGGGATTGATGGAAATGGACAAAGTGAATTAATAGAAGCAATTACTGGTTTACGAAAAGTTGAGTCAGGTTCTATTGCAATTAAAGGGAAAGAAATAACAAATTGGCCTGTTAGAAGAATAACAGAAGAAGGAATTGGTCATATTCCAGAAGATCGTCATAAACACGGACTCGTCCTTGATTTTTCTGTTAGAGATAATATAGTTCTGCAAACGTACTATAAGAATCCGTTTTCAAAGAAAGGGATTTTAAATTTCAGCAAAATTACAGAAAAAGCAAAGGCTCTTATTGAACAGTTTGATGTACGTACACCTAGTGAGCAAACTTTAGCACGCGCTCTATCTGGGGGAAATCAACAAAAAGCAATTATTGCACGTGAAGTAGACCGTGATCCAGATTTATTAATCGCAGCACAGCCAACACGTGGTTTAGATGTAGGAGCAATTGAATTTATTCATAAGAGATTAATAGAGCAAAGGGATAAAGGGAAAGGTGTATTACTTTTATCACTAGAGTTAGATGAAATCTTAAATGTTAGCGATCGAATTGCTGTTATTTATGAAGGGAAAATTGTAGCAATAGTTGATGCGAAAGAAACGAATGAACAACAGCTTGGATTGTTAATGGCTGGAGGAACAAAGAAGGAGCAGGTGGGTACAAATGGCTAAAAAACTTTTAACAGAACGAACGATAAATATTTTAGTCCCAGTACTATCCGTTATTTTTGGCTTACTTGTCGGAGCGATTGTAATGTTAGTTAGTGGTTATGATCCAATTGTAGGTTATAGTGCACTTTGGACAGGGATGTTCGGTAGCGCAAGTGCGATTGGTGAAACGCTTCGTACAATGATACCGCTTATTCTTGCTGGTTTATCAGTGGCGTTTGCATTTCGTACAGGTTTATTTAATATCGGGGTAGAGGGTCAATTGCTAGTTGGTTGGCTTGCAGCGGTTTGGTTCGGTTATGCAGTTTCACTACCAGCTTTCCTTCATATTCCATTATCTATTTTATTCGCAGCATTGGTAGGAGGAATTTGGGGCTTCATTCCTGGATATTTAAAAGGAAAGTTTCAAGTTAATGAGGTTATTGTAACAATTATGATGAACTATATCGCATTATATGTAACATATGACATCATTAAGCGCTTTTTACATGAAGGTAATGATAAAACGTATGACATTAAAGAGAGTGCATCACTATCTTCAGACTGGCTTGCTAGCATTACTGATGGTTCGCGTCTTCACTGGGGAATTATTGTAGCAATATTAATCGCTATTTTAATGTGGTTCTTATTAGATCGAACAACTTTAGGCTACGAATTAAAGTCGGTAGGATTTAATCAGCATGCTTCTCAATATGCAGGTATGAAAGTTTCTCGTAATGTAGTATTCTCCATGACAATTGCTGGTGCATTTGCGGGGATTGGTGGAGCGATGGAAGGATTAGGAACATTCCAGAGTATGACCGCGATGTCTTCGTTTACAGGAGTAGGATTTGATGGGATTGCCGTAGCATTACTTGGAGGGAATAATCCGTTTGGTATAATCCTTTCAGCTTTATTATTTGGTGGTTTGAAAAGTGCTTCCCCTCAAATGAACTTTGAGGCAGATGTACCATCAGAGCTTATTAATGTAATTATTGCATGTATCATCTTCTTTGTTGCATGTAGTTATGTGTTAAGATGGGCGCTTACACGCATGAGCAAGGAGGGGAAATAAATGAGCTTTTTAGATATATTAGCCATTCTTGTGACGGGTACGTTATATACATCGGCACCTATCATTTTCACAGCACTAGGTGGAGTATTTAGTGAACGATCGGGTGTTGTAAATATCGGATTAGAAGGACTAATGCTATTTGGTGCATTTATTGGAGTTGTTACAAACTTATTAATGGGTGATACTTGGGGAACGATGACCCCGTGGATTGCGTTATTATTTGCGGCAATTGGTAGTGGATTATTTGCATTACTTCATGCGGTAGCTTCTATTACATTCCGAGCAGATCAAGTTGTAAGTGGTGTAGCAATTAACTTCTTATCCCTTGGTTTAACGGTATTTGCAATTAAGAAGATTTTTGATAAAGGGCAGACTGACTTTATTCAGTATCGTATTGAAAAGATTGATATTCCAGGCCTTTCGGATATTCCGGTTTTAGGGAAAATATTTTTCTCGAATGTACCAATAACGTCGTATATTGCCATTATTTTAGCATTCGTTGTTTGGTATGTTATTTATAAAACACCGTTCGGTCTTCGTCTACGTGCTGTTGGTGAACACCCAATGGCAGCGGATACGATGGGGATTAACGTATATAAAATGCGCTATATTGGAGTCTGTATTTCAGGAGTGTTTGCTGGAATTGGTGGAGCGATTTTTGCAATGTCAATTTCTAATAACTTCTCAGGGGCAACTATTACAGGACAAGGTTTCTTAGCTTTAGCTGCTATGATTTTTGGAAAGTGGAATCCACTAGGCGCACTAGGTGCAGCTCTATTCTTTGGTTTTGCGCAATCTCTTAGTGTAACGGGCGGAACAATTCCTGTATTAGATCAAATTCCAAGTGTTTTATTAACGATATTACCATATGTATTCACAATATTAGCGCTTGTTGGTTTTGTAGGTCGTTCTGAAGCTCCGAAAGCATTAGGAACTCCTTATGAAAAAGGAAAACGATAAGTATTTTATAAGTATAAAAAAGCTCGCACATTAGTGTGGGCTTTTTTACATAGAATATATTTAATACGGAATTTTACTATGTTCCTTACATATTAAAGTTTTTAGAAAGAATCATATGTAAGCATAATAAGGGAGAAAAGTTGATTTTTTATTTCTAAAAACTGTATATTGAAGAGGAATATTCCTATATACGTAAAGGAGGGCTATAAATGAAACTAATGGAACAACAACTACATGAGTTAGGTGGTTTGCGCGTACATATTATCCCGACTGATAAATATAAAACGAATACCTTTGTATTTCGTTTTAAAGCGCCTTTAAATGAGGAGACGGTGACAGAGCGTGCCCTATTGCCATACGTATTGCAAAGTGCCACAGAAAAATTACCTTCTGTAATTCGTCTTCGTCAATATTTAGAAGAATTATACGGGTCTTCTTTAGCGGTAGATGTAAGTAAAAAAGGGGAAGACCATATTATCTCCATTTATGTAGACATTGCAAATGAAGTTTATTTACATGATGCACCACCGTTATTTGAAAAAGCGCTTTCTATGTTGTCTGATATTGTGTTACATCCAGCAACCGAGGGGAACGGTTTCCTATCTTCTATCGTAGAAAGTGAAAAAAGAGCACTGTTACAGAGAATTGAAGCTACTTATGATGATAAAATGCGTTATGCAAACGAGCGTTTAATTGAAGAAATGTGCAAAGTAGAACCGTATCGTTTAAGTGCAAATGGAAAAAAAGAGAGTGTTACGTCTATTACAAATGAAAGTCTGTATCAATATTATCAAAAGGTGTTAGCAGAAGATGAAATGGATCTATATATTATTGGTGATATTTCAGCAAACGCCGTTGATCTTGTAAGTAAGTATTTTTCTATTTCAGCTCGTCCAGTGAGAGAAAGAAATGTACTCCTTCATAGACGAAATAATGAAGAAAAAGAAGTTGTTGAAAAACAAGAATTAAAACAAAGTAAATTACACATCGGTTATCGTACATTTGTCACATATAAAGATGAAGATTATTTTGCATTGCAATTGTTCAATGGATTGTTTGGTGGTTTTTCTCATTCGAAGTTATTCGTAAATGTGCGTGAAAAAAATAGTTTAGCGTACTATGCAGCATCGCGCTTTGAAAGTCATAAAGGTTTATTATTTGTTATGTCAGGAATCGAAGCGAAAAATTATGAAAAAGCAGTTGAGATTATTAAAGAACAAATGCTTGCGATGCAAAACGGAGAGTTTTCTGAAGAAGAAATACATCAAACAAAAAGTGTCATCCAAAATCAAATATTAGAGGCGATTGATACACCGCGTGGATTTGTAGAAATGCTATATCATGGTATTATTTCAGATCGTACACGTCCAGTTGAAGAATGGCTTACAGGTATAGAAAGTGTAACAAAAGAAGAAATTGTAAAAGTAGCCAAAAATATTGAACTAGATACAATTTACTTTTTACAAGGAACGGAGGGAGAGTAAATGGGAAAAATTGTTTATGAGCAATTAAAAGAAACACTCTATTATGAAAAACTTCCTAATGGATTAGATGTATATGTTTTACCGAAACAAGGATTTAATAAAACATTTGCGACGTTTACGACGAAATATGGTTCAGTAGATAATACATTTGTACCATTGGGGAAAGAAGAAATGATTCGTGTGCCTGATGGGATTGCACATTTTCTTGAGCATAAATTATTTGAAAAAGAAGATCACGATGCTTTCCAATTGTTTAGTAAACAAGGAGCATCGGCAAATGCTTTTACATCCTTCACACGAACAGCTTACCTTTTTTCATGTACTTCAAACGTAGAACAAAATTTAAATACATTGCTAAACTTCGTGCAAGAGCCTTATTTCTCTGAAAAAACAGTTGAAAAAGAGAAGGGGATTATTGGGCAAGAAATTCAAATGTATCAAGATAACCCAGATTGGCGTTTGTACTTTGGGTTAATTGATAGCTTGTTTGTAAAACACCCAATTAAAATTGATATTGCAGGGACAATCGAATCTATTAGTAAAATTACGAAAGATTTATTATATGAATGTTATGAAACATTTTATCATCCGAGCAATATGTTATTATTTGTTGTGGGTGCAATTGATCCAGAGAAAACAATGGATTTAGTACGTGAAAATCAAGCGGAAAAAGATTATAAAAACCAGCCAGAAATTGTGCGTTCATTTGAAGAGGAACCAAATGAGGTAAATGAAAAGAAAAAAATTATTTCAATGCCTGTGCAAACACCGAAATGTTTAGTTGGTATTAAAGCGACTAATTTAAAAGAAAAGGGGCAAGCGCTTTTAAAACAAGAAATTGCGCTTACGTTACTCTTAGATTATTTATTTGGAAAAAGTTCTGTTCATTACGAAGCTTTATATAATGAAGGACTTATTGATGATTCATTCTCGTATGACTATACAGAAGAAAATAACTTCGGTTTTGCAATGGTTGGTGGTGATACGAAACAACCTGATGAATTGGCAGATCGTTTAAAAGATATTTTATTAAAAACAGATTATGATCAATTAGATGCGGCGGCATTAGAACGAGTGAAGAAAAAGAAAATTGGTGGTTTTTTACGCTCGTTGAATTCACCAGAATATATTGCAAATCAATTTACACGATATGCGTTTAATGAATCTAGTCTATTTGATGCATTGACTGTATTAGAAGGGCTAACGGTTCAAGACTTACAAGAAGTAGCAAAATTATTGTTATCAGAAGAAAAAATGAGTGTTTGTCAGGTGTTACCGAAAAAATAACATTTTAAAGATACCCTCATCTTATCATTGAAAAATTGTAAGATGAGGGTATTATTTAGTTGTGTGAAAATTGAACTTGTAGAGATAAGAGAGGGAATTTATGAAAAAGTATGCGTTAGTAACTGGAGGGAGCGGAGGGATTGGCTCTGCTATTTCGAAACAATTAATTCAAGATGGATATACAGTTTATGTTCATTACAATAACAGTGAAGGAAAGGTATTGGAATTGCAGAAAGCATGGGGAGAAGTTATCCCTGTTCAAGCGAATTTAGCTTCTAGTGATGGAGCAGAGCAATTGTGGGGACAAATTGAACACCCTATTGATGTTATTGTATACGCAGCTGGGAAGAGTATTTTTGGACTAGTAACAGATGTAACAAACGAAGAATTGGGTTATATGGTAGAACTTCAAGTGAAGAACGTATATAAATTACTTTCAATGGCACTTCCGCCTATGATCGGGAGGAGAAGTGGTAATATTGTAATTATTTCATCTATATGGGGACAAATAGGGGCTTCTTGTGAAGTGCTGTATTCAATGGTAAAAGGGGCGCAAAATTCATATGTGAAAGCTTTAGCGAAGGAAGTTTCTTTAAGTGGATTACGTGTGAATGCAGTAGCACCAGGAGCAGTTGAAACGGAAATGTTAAGTGTTTTTTCTGAAGAAGATAAAATGGGAATTGCTGAAGATATACCATTAGGTAGAATAGGATTACCAGAAGAAGTAGCAAAAACAGTTTCATTCCTCGTATCACCAGGAGCATCATACATAACTGGACAAATCATCGGAGTGAATGGCGGTTGGCACTGCTAAAAATTTCTTACATAAAAAATGAACAGTTGCACAAATTAAGGATGATTTTATTACTCAATAGTGAGGTGCTTAATTATGTCAGTATTAGATAATTTTGATCAGTGGAAGAGCTTTTTAGGAGATCGTTTAGAGCAAGCGCAAGGAAAAGGTTTAGACGGCGGTGCGGTATCAGATATGGCATTTCGTGTTGGCGACTACCTTGCTAATGAAGTAGAAGGGCGCAATGACCAAGAGAAATTATTAGCTGAGCTTTGGAAAGTTGCTGATGAACAGGAGCAACATACAATTGCAAACTTAATGGTTAAGTTTGTACAACATAAGTAAAAGTAGAGAGGAGATTCTCCTCTCTACTTTTTTTGTATAATAATTACACAGGATAGATTATACATTTAGCTTCCCTATTAAGGTGAAATCATATAATATAGTACGTAGGTGTAAAGTAAGCAAGGGGAGTGATCTTGGATGATTGAATGGTATTTTGAATATGAAATACATAAAAACCGACCTGGCTTGCTTGGTGACGTTTCTTCGTTAATCGGTATGCTCGGCATTAATATTGTCACAATTAATGGTGTAGATAATGCACGACGTGGGTTACTTCTTATGTGTGATAATCAAGAGCAAATCTCTAGACTTGAATCAATTTTAAATACGATGGATAACATAACGGTAACGAAATATCGTCCGCCCAAGCTAAGAGATAAGCTAGCGGTTAGGCATGGTAGGTACATACAACGAGATGCAGATGATAAGAAAACATTTCGATTTGTGCGTGATGAATTAGGCTTACTTGTAGACTTTATGGCAGAAATTATGAAAAAAGAAGGCCATAAACTAATTGGGATACGCGGAATGCCTCGTGTCGGAAAAACAGAATCCATTGTTGCTGCAAGTGTTTGTGCAAATAAAAGGTGGTTATTTGTATCATCTACTCTTATTAAGCAAACTGTTCGTAGTCAATTAATTGAAGATGAGTATAGCGATGACAATATTTTCATCCTAGATGGAATTGTGTCAACGAAGCGTGCCAACGAAAGACATTGGCAGCTCGTTCGTGAAATTATGAGATTGCCTGCAACGAAAGTTGTGGAACATCCTGATGTATTTGTGAGTCAGTCAGAATACACATTGGATGATTTTGATTATATTATCGAGTTGCGTAACGATTATGATGAAGAAATTCAATATAATTTAGTAGATGAAATTGAGCAAGGTACGCAAAATAATTTCTCTATGTTTGACTTTTAAAGAAATATTGAGGTGTTAGTAGTGACGGAATTGGGACAAAAGCTGAAAGAAGCAAGAGAAGCGAAAGGCTTGTCTATTGATCAGCTGCATGAAATTACAAAAATTCAAAAACGCCATCTAGTGGCAATTGAAGAAGGCAATTATGATGTATTGCCAGGAGCTTTTTATGCGCGTGCATTCATTAAACAATACGCAGATGCTGTTGGATTAAATGGAGAGGAACTGCTTGTAGAACATCAGAGTACGATACCACAATCTGAAAGGCGTGAAGTTCCACAAGTATCAACGGGACAAAAAACACAAGAAACAATGCAAAAATCTTCATCATGGCCAGTTGCAGATCACATGCCGAAAATCTTAGTTGCGCTGTTAGTAATCGCGGTTGGAGTCGTAATCTGGTTTGTGTTTCAAGCGTTAACTGGAAAAGATGATGAAAAAGTTCCGAGTGCTCAAAGTGAGAAAATTGAAGTTCAAAAAGCGAAAGATTCTCCGTTAGATACGAAGAAAGCGGAAGAGCCAAAGAAAGAAGAGCCAAAGAAAGA
>NZ_JAKUFY010000057.1:0-33346 GCF_022663675.1 Bacillus cereus group sp. BfR-BA-01355 | reverse complement strand
TAGAAGTTAGCGCACTTTTCAATCCTTTTATCTCGGATTTTTTTCTCTTTTGATAAGCAATATACATCGCAATAACAAGAAAAAAGATAAGAACAAATGGTAACATAACTTTTAGCATTGGTAATCCCTCCAGTGTATATGCACTCTTTATATTACCATCTTATCCCATTTATCTTTTAGGCATCAATTTATTCTTATCTTCCCTCCAAAAGTCAGTATAAGTTTTATTTTTAAAGTTCACATTCACCTCAGAAAACGGCATACTTCCTCCAACTTTCAATGAGTAAAAACCGGGAAATCATTAACGATTCCCCAATTTTTCAAACTATATTAAAGTATCCCCCTTTCCACTAAAGTCTCTGCGATTTGAACTGAATTCCAAGCCGCACCTTTCAATAAATTATCGGAAACAATCCAGAGGTGGAATCCGTTTGGCGTATCAGGATCTTTACGTATTCTTCCGACAAATGTATCTATTTTCCCTTCTGCATATAATGGCATTGGATACAGCTGTTCACTAGGGTTATCCTGCAAAATAACACCTGGTGCATCCATTAATACTTCCTTAATTTCCGCAACGGTTGCTTCTTTTTCCAGTTCTATATAAACCGATTCTGAATGCCCTGATACGACTGGAACACGTACACAAGTAGCTGCCATTTTCAAGTTTTCATCTTCTAATATTTTCTTCGTTTCTTGAATCATCTTTACTTCTTCAAAAGTAAAATCATTGTCTGTAAATATATCTACTTGAGGCAGTACATTAAACGCTATTGGATAATGTTTTTTATCTTTTTTCGCCGGTAATATATCACTTTTCACTTCTTTACCAGCAAGCATAGACTTAGCCTGCTCTTGTAATTCATGAATCGCATGAATGCCAGAACCCGATACAGCTTGATATGTTGAAACGATAATTCTTTCTAAACCGAATGATTTTCGAATCGGCTGAAGTGCAGTTACCATCTGTAATGCTGAACAATTTGGAACTGCAATAATACCTTTATGCCGCTCTAAAGTATGCGCATTCACTTCCGGAACAACGAGCGGTACACCTTGTGCCATTCGGTACTCACTTGTGTTATCAATTACAATCGCACCACTAGAAACTGCATGAGTTACAAATTGTCTAGATACTTCTCCCCCAGCACTAAAAAAGGCAATATCTACACCTTCAAAGCTAGTTGTTTTTGCCTCTTGTATAATTATCTCTCGTCCTTTGAATCTTACTTTCTTACCGGCGGATCGTTTTGATGAAAGCAATGTAACTTCAACTATATTAAACTTCATTTCATTCTCTAACAGTTCAATAATTTTTTGCCCTACCGCACCTGTAGCCCCAACAACAGCTACATGATAGCCCTTTTTGATCATCTTTTCTCCTCCAATATCACTTGAATGAATATTTCCACAATTTTATTTTATACGGAATTTAATCATTTGGAAAATTAAAATACATGATATAATCATTCACAAATCATGATAATAAAAGAGGGATCGCTTATGGAAATGAGACATGTTAAAACATTTTGCGCCATTGTGAAGTATGGTAATTTTTCTAAAGCTGCTCATGCGCTAGGTTATGCGCAATCTACTGTTACAGCACATATGAAAGCTTTAGAGAACGATTTACATATTCCTCTTTTCGATCGGTTAGGGAAAAAAGTGCTACTTACAAAAGCAGGTCATCAATTTCATCCTTATGCATTAGAATTACTTGCAATATATGAAAAAGCGCAAGAAATCCCCCAAAATACAGATTATTTAGAAGGTACATTAAGTATTACATCTAATGAATCATTAGCGGTATACCGATTACCACAATTATTACGTACTTACAAACAGAAAAATCCGAAAGTAAATATCGTACTTGAAACAAACACAAATGAACAAGCATTACAAAAATTACGTGAAGGAGAAACAGACGTTGTCTTCATAATTGGAGAAAGTATAGAACATAATGATTTTATTACGCGTACTTTTAGTAATGAAACATTTGGATGGATTTTACCAGCTTATTCCGCTGCACACGCAAATCCATTCCAGTTATTACAGGACACCCAGTTCATTTTTACAGAACAAAGCTGCGGCTATAGGCCAATGGTAGATCGTTTTTTACGTCAAAGTGGAAATATTCCAGCTAAAACATTTGAAACTTCCAATGTTGAAGTCATTAAACAATCCGTTATGTGTGAATTAGGCATTTCAATTCTTCCTTATATCGTTGTACAAGAAAGTTGCCAAAAAGAACAACTATGTTTTCAGCCTATCGAAACTCCAACCATTATTCAAAGTCATGTAATCTATCATAAATCCAGATGGATTTCCCCGGTATTACAGTCGTTTCTTTCCTTACTTGAACGAGACTAAAATATTAAGACGTACATATAAAAAGAGTAATTGCCTAATAAGCAATTACTCTTTTTCATTAATTAGTATACTATTTATTAGTCTGTCCCCCGCCTGCAATTAATTTACTACCTGAATATGTACCTTTGTTCATAAACACTTGATTAATTAATTCTTTTTGCTCAGCTTCCGACATTACTCCTTTTCCTTCTCCTAAATTCCCGCTTTGTAATTTCCAAATCTTATTGTGATCTGCATCAACTTTTTCATATTTTCCTTGTTTCCATCGTTCTAAAATTTCTACATATGTACTTCCCTGTACAAGATCATTACTCTTTACAATATCAATTAAGCTTTCAATCCGCTCTTGTGTAATAAAAATATAGCCCCACTTTTGATCAGCTTTCGCTTTTTGATGTGCCATTTCATGTAATGCTGTCTGTATGTTCTCATCTGTCCATTTAAAATTTTTATTAAAACCACTATTCGGCAATGAATAATTGCCATTTTCTAAAAGCTTTGCATCTTCTGCTTTTACATTACTATC
This sequence comes from Bacillus cereus group sp. BfR-BA-01355, assembly GCF_022663675.1. NCBI lineage: Bacteria > Bacillati > Bacillota > Bacilli > Caryophanales > Bacillaceae > Bacillus > Bacillus cereus group sp. BfR-BA-01355. The sequence continues at coordinate 30,450 of NZ_JAKUFY010000057.1, read as the reverse complement.
AGCTAATACTTCTACTGCTGGAGCAGCTGGTGATGCCTTTTTCGCAGCTGGTTTACTATTATTTAAATAATACAGCATACCATATGTTAAACCTACTCCAATTACCGCCATACCAGCTAGAATACCTATTATTTTAAATAGTGTTTTCATCGCGCTTGTTTCCTCCCAAATATCTCTGTTCTTACTACCTAATTACTTCTTATATAAAAACTGTTCCTTCATTCAAAATATCGCATCCCATCCCCTATCATATTATTTATATATACTTCCTCATATTGTATTTCTTTTTCTTTAAAATTGAAAGATTATTCTGTTAAATATTGAAAATATTCTACAAATTTTCCCTTTATATTTATAAAGAAACAAAAAACAACGAGCGCGATAAATAACACTCGTTGTTTTTACTTTATGCACGATTTTCTTTTAACCACTTCGTAATAGCATCTAACCTCGAAACATCAAAACGTCTTTCTTCACAAACATTTAAACTGTTTAAATTCTTTACAATTTCTATTTCATTCGATTTTACACTTTTCGCCTCAATTAATTTACAATACCCATCTGTAACAGAATTTAAATTTTCATAATAACACTGAAACGATTTTGATATATGTAAATGTTTTTCAAAGTTTCTCCTTCTTTTCGTTTCATCAGATACTTTCCGCTTTCTAAGTTCTTCATCGTTCGTATATAAATAAAAATATTGATCCGGAAAACCAATTTCCCTATTTATCATCTTTTCTTTATAAAAATTTTCTATTAAAGATAATGGCTGATTAAATAAATCAAAATGAAAACACCAATTATAACTAAGTGGCTGATATATATCGCCATCGAGTATTACTAATTCATATTGCTCTGACTTCTGAACAGCTATATTCCAGCGCTCAACTTGTTTTTCAAAATACCATGTTCTATGTTCATTTTTTGGCCTTTCAAATAAAGAATTGACTTCAGGTATTATATAAGCACCATAATTCTTTTCTAATTCACGGCACGTGGTACTTTTACCAACAGCGCTTGCTCCCTCAAATGCTATTATCCCCATAGTTTCTCCCCCTTTCATTAACTAAAACTTCGTTGTTTCGCTTTTCTTCCCCATAACTTTCTCCATAAAACAATTGAAGCGACAGTGAGCATGATTGTTGTAATGATACTACCTTCAATTCCGAACGTGCCTCCATGAAGGAATTCGGGGCCATTTGTTGCAGGTTTAAATAGCGGAGTTGAATATATGGTCATCCCGCTAACTGCAAAACCGTAGACGTTATATTGTGCCCAATTCCAAATGGAATGCCATGCGCAAATCCCCCACAGACTACTGTCTTTTAAAACGTAAAAAGCTGCAAATACACCAACTAATATTATATTCGATATTGAAAGAATTGTAATACCTGGATTAAGTAAATGAAGAAAACCAAATAAGAAAGATGTCACAACAATCCCAACCCATATACGACTTCTAACAGAAAGAACCGGGAATAACCAACCTCGTACAATAATTTCTTCCGTTGCCCCTTGTATTAAAAATGCAACTAAAGAACCTACAATACCCAATATAGCGGTTACTGTAATTTTTTGTATTTGTAATGTTACAACTCCTGCTAATAGGAGTAAAATTACTGGTATTGAAATGAAAACAAATCCTATTAATGTACCTCTCAAATATTTTCTTATCCATTGATTTCTCCAAAAACCAATGGATGAAAATGATCTTTTCTCTACAAATCTAATCCATAAAAACACAAAAAATATTGCGCCGCCAAACGTTAATATCATCTCAATGTCGCTATAAATCGCCTTCATAAAAGTTGTTTCTGCTTTCGGTAAAATCAGCATAAACAACATAAATAATTCACCTAAAGTTAAAAATATAATCGCGAGTATGACAGCAAAAACAGGATGAACTTTTCTTCTTCCTTCTTTTGCTGCTTCAATTATTTTAAATTGTTTATTTTGCAATATTCTATCCTCCTAATTATGGTACTCATCAGCAATATTAAAATAATATTTAGCCTTTTATTTAAACTTATTTTTTCATATAAATGATTTTTGTTTGGAATAAATCCAAATTAGGAATAATATATAAATAAAAGAGGTGCCTTTGTGCCTTTACTATTATCACCCAGATTACTCAGTGGTATTACCAGCACTTGCTATTTCCCACCATTTGTTGTAAGATAGTAATTAAGGTCAATTTAACACTATATTTTCTTTGCATATTATCAAGTATCAATCAGGGACAGTTTGTACTCCTTATGGGTTTTTGATAATATGTGAAATTTTATTTTCATTCAAATAAGGCCGATCATATTGTAATTTTTCTACTTTTAGGAGGCATTACCATGACATTAACAGGTAAAGTAAAATGGTTTAACAGCGAAAAAGGTTTCGGTTTCATCGAAGTTGCAGACGGTAACGATGTATTCGTTCACTTCTCAGCTATCACTGGCGACGGCTTCAAGTCTCTTGACGAAGGTCAAGAAGTTAGCTTTGAAGTTGAAGAAGGTAACCGCGGACCTCAAGCTAAAAACGTTGTAAAGCTATAATTCAAACAATAAAAAGGTTGTTACCAGCAAGGTTAACAACCTTTTTAATATATAACTAAAATTTTTTACATAAAAGGAGTGGTTACATGTATCGCAATCGAAAGAACGATGTAGCAGAAGTACCACCAGAACAAACCCCTGTTTGGGAATGTGAATCAGAGGATTGTTTAGGATGGATGAGAAAGAACTTTTCATTTGAAGAAGAGCCTAAATGCCCTTTATGTAAAAGTAGCATGAAAAGCGGAGAACGTTTATTACCTAAATTAGGTTAATTTATAATAAAAAAAACCTCTTTTAATTAAGAGGTTTTTTTATTATAAATTTATGTCCTCAACATCAGTTCGCACTATAGAATACAATAATGCATCGTGTTGCTTATTTCCTTGATGAATATATCCGCGCAATAGCCCTTCCTTTTGGAAGCCAATTTTAGATAACATTCTACAAGAAGTAACATTTTCAGGATATGTAATAGCTCCAATTCTAAACAAACCTAAATCTTTAAATCCATAATCAATAATTTCTCCAGCTGCTTCTGAAGCATAACCATTTCCCCAATAGCGAGGATGCAGATCATATCCAATCTCAGATCGTTTACTCCATAATTGTAAATTGTTTAGTCCAATTGTTCCTATTAAAACGTTCGTTTCTTTTAACACAATTCCCCATCGTATTGCCTTTTTCTCAAAGTAATTTTTTGAAAAAGATTCGATCATACGTGAAGCTTGTCCAAACTCCGTAAAAGAATTCATACCGTAGTAACACGTCACTTCATCCAATGAAAAGATTTCATATATTTTTTGACAATAAGATTGTTCTATTTCAACTAAACGTAAGCGTTCTGTTTCTAATATAGGAAATGCCATAGGATCACTCCTTTCTCTCTACTCATTCATTATATCAGAAAAAATATGTATAATTAGTAAAGTCCTTATTGTTCCATAAATCAAACATTTCTAATGGCACATTCTCTCTTAATTCTATATACACGAATTAGATACCTTCTGATTGCACCTCAAACATGACGCTATAATTTCCATAAATTGAATTTTAAATTATCAAGAACTGTAAAGAAATTGTTTCTTCATTTTCTCCTTCTAAACAACCAACCTACCCCATACATTTATGGTAAAATATAGTTAATATTTATTTTATTGTGGAGGTGAAGATTTCCTATGTATATATTCATCAGCTTATCCCTCTTACTCATATTACTTATTTTTTTATTCGCAAAAAAATTCACACCAAACTCATTCATGATGACTAGCTTTAAAGGTAATAGCTTTAGGACATTTTCAATCGGTATTTTAATCGCTGCCATACTCTCACTTTCATATGGAACTTATCATGCGGTAACATATCAACCTAGTTATTTAGATATTAAATTAAAAAATCAAAACTATACTGTTTTCGGTAATGTAGGCGAATTCGGTTATTTCTCCGAAGAATTATTAAAAAAAAATACAGAAGTACAACTATATTTCGTCTCTTGGAAAACAATACAGTTAAAAAATCCGGTAATACTTATAGAATATCCTTCAGGAAAACAAGAAACATGGAAGCCAAATATCGTATCAATACCGGTAAATAAATTACAAGAAAAACATGATATAAAAGATATTTATCAACTATCACCGTATTCATTTAAAGAGTCTGGAGAAATAACATTAACAATAAAAGAAAACAATGTAAAAAACAATACAATTTCCATTCAAATAAAATAAATAAAAACTGTTCCTCCATTTTGCTGAAGGAACAGTTTTTATTTATTCTACAGTATTATTCATTTAATGTAGCCATTATTTCATTGGCTATATTCTTTCCATTTCCAATACACGCACCAATTCCGACACCATAATATGAGGCACCAGCTAAATATATATTTGGATAAAGATTCGTCATTTTTTCTTGCAATGCTTGAACCGCTTGATTATGTTCTAAATGATATTTCGGCATTAAATCTTTCCAATTTGTAACTTCGACTACTTCTGGTTCACCTTTAATTCCGAGACTCTTTTCAATATCATATAAAGCTACTCGTACTAATTCTTCTTCACTATAATTTTTGATTGTTTCATATACCGGATTGGTGCTCTTATAAAACATTCTTACCAATAATTTTTGTTTACCGGATGTATGTTTCCACTTTCGACTTGTCCATGTACAAGCATCACAATGTAAATCACTGTTTTCCGTTACAATAAACCCTGTGCCGTCAGCTGGTAGTTGTTCATCTAGTATGTCAAATCCTAAGTAAATACTTATAAGAGATGAGTTTTTAAATGTATTAAACTGCTCATTTAACTCATTAGACTGTAATAAAGTTTGTGCTATATCATGCGGAGCTGCTAAAACAACATAATCAGCTTGTATTGTTTCATGATTTACAAAAGAAATCTCATATCGATCTTCTTGTTTACTTACAGCCGTCGTTATAGCACCTTTTTTTACGACAGTTTCAGTAAGCACTTCTTCTAAGCGATTAATTATCGTAGATAGTCCACCTTTAAATGATACGAATTTTTTATTTCCTGCTGATTGAAATTGTTTTTTATTCTCTTCAAAACCTTTAATAATACTTCCATACTTATTTTTATAATCCAGTAAATACGGTAATGTAGATGCCATTGTAAGCTCATTCAATTTACCAGAATATACGCCTGAAAGTACAGGAGCAATTTGTCTTTCCACTAACTCTTTCCCTAAGAAACTTTCTAAAAATAGAGCAAGTGATGTATCTTTCGTAAACTCTTTATTTTTCGTTATGAAATCTTTTAAAGCTACGATTTTCCCTTTCGTTGAGACTAGCGTACTGCTAAACAAAGACTGGGCGCTCATCGGTATCCCAAATATAGTATCAGAAGGAATCGGATGTAACATGTTTTCAGAATATATGTAAGAAATACCCGTTTCATTATATACCATTTCATCTTCTAAATTTAAATCTTTTACAAGTGGCATAACATATTCATTACGAGCAACGATTGAATCCGCTCCTGACTCCATAATGAAATCCTTTTCTTCCACACTATGGATTTTACCACCTAAATACTCTTCTTTCTCAATAAGAATTAAATTTAAATCGATATTATAATCCTTTTTTAATTTTTCTAAATAAAACATAGTAGAAAGTCCCGTTATACCTCCACCGATAACAACAACTGTTTTCATATGTGCTGCGCTCCTAACCGATACAATTAATAATTCCTTTTTATTATAACCAAAAGTCCTTATATTCGACTAGCAAGTTGCGCATTCTGTAAGAAATTAGACAATATATTTGAATATATTTTCAAATTACCTAATAAAAAAGAACTATAACATATACAAACCACGTCATAGTTCTCTTTATTTTAAAAACATAAAGTAATTGATTAATTTGTCTAGTTCTTGACTCAATGCCAATACTTTTTCATGTTGAATTCCATAATCCGATACTAAATATAAAAGTTCTTCTTTTTTTATTTCAATTACTTTTTCTAATTTCGCTAGTTCCATGTCGTTTTACATCTCTCCAAAAATAAAATGTATGTATTTCAGTATAGCCTACTTACATAATTAGTAAAAGTAAAATACGCATGTAAAATCTTACAAATTTGAAAAAATAATATACTACTAACAAAAAAGAAACTAGATTAAGCTCCCTCTTACAGATTATTGACGTTCATTAAGAATTAATAACATACCGGAATTTTTCTAATGTTATATCTTTATAATCTGGAGCTCTCTTTATATGATTAAAATAACTATATGAGAATTTAAATACATGACCAAAATCCCAATCGAATTCACTATAGTCTTTTATCCAAAATATATTTTCAGTTGGTAAAATATTTGCACGTTTAGATTGAATTAAAGGTAATCGATCTATAGGTGAGTGTAAAGTTATTCCCGTATTCAGCTTGAGCTTTTGGCTAGCTCGTAGTACGTATACTAGTTTTAAAAGCGGGCGTATCCCTCGTTGAAATATATCTATATGCCCTAAATCGTACATTATATTAATTGCGTGGGAGTAAGTAAGCAAATGCCCAATTAAATCATGATGCGATTCCGCTCGATAAATACTATTAAATTTCGATAACTCATTTAAAATGAACTGAGATACTTGTGTTGGATTACTCAATTCACTTTTTATCTCATCTTCAAAACTTAATTGTTTTACTTCTTTCGTCGTATAACCAATCCACGATCTACCTGGAATTGTTTTTCGAAATGATAAAATAAGAGTAGTAATCCCTTCAATTGCTTGATTATCGCCCCATTTTTGTAGCTCTTTCATAGCCAATAAACTTAATGACGCATAAATGACGTTATGCCCCACCCAATGAAGTTCATCAATCGTTTGTTCTAAAGATTTTATAATCATATTCTCCGCAATTTGAAAATCTATTTCTTTTTTATCATCAATCATCTCACCAATTTTTTTCTTGTTCAGCATCATCCTTGTTTGCGAATACATATTACGAGCTGTTTCTTCATCAATATTATTATCTTTCATAAAAAAATAACTAGCAATTGCAGCTGCTCCAAAATGCGCATGCCAAATATCATTTGTTTCTTTTTTGCATTGAGAAATAATTGAAAGGCCGCCTTTTAAAATACTTTTGTTTTCCATTTTCTATCTCCCCTAATAAAGTGAAACTTTAATCAGCCCTTACCAATCGGGCATTTATGGGCAGTTAATCCCCCACCTAACTTCTTTACTTTCGCTGAATTTTGAGGGAGGTCTTACTGCCCGTTAATGCGGGATAAAAATCACTATATTTTCACCCTAAAGATGGTGTCAGTACAAATAAAATGTGATTCGATTCATCACTTTTATTCAAAAATCGATGCTTCACATTCGGTGGAATACGTACAACATCGCCTTCTTCTAAAAAATATTCTTTTCCCTCCAATTCCACATACACTTCCCCTTTCATAACAACAGCAATCTCTTCCTTATCTTCATGGGAATAATGGCTTTCTGTTGTGTTTGCTTGTTTATTTAAATCCATCATTAGCATTTCAATACGTGCTTTCATAAAATCAGGTGTTAATACATCATATACAATGTGATTATTGTTTTCCCGATATACTTTTTTTCGATCTTTTTTCTTAGAAATGAGCGAATCTGTATCAATTTCGTTAATAAAAAGTGTAAACAGCGGTACATTTAATGCTTTTGCAATTAATTCCAAAACATTTAAAGAAGGATTAGCATGCCCTCTTTCAATTTGGCTAATTAACGATGTACTAATCCCTGCATAATCAGCGAATTCACGAATTGTCATGTTATTTTTCTTACGGTAACTTAATACCGTTTGTCCAAGCCTATCATGTATCATAGTAAAAATTCCTTTCGTCCATCATAATGCATGTTTCTTTGTCTTTGTGCTGACATACTAAACAAAGGCAAATAATCCTTCCCTATCATCTCTGGGACTTATATACTTACTTTTGTACATTATATCGTATTAAGTTTATTATAATAAACATTCTATCGGAGGGACAAACTTTGAAATCACCTATTCTTTCATATTGCATCTTATTTTTTGGTGTATTCGCCTTATCAACTTCTGCAATTTTTGTAAAATTGGCAGATGCTCCTGCTACAATCATTGCTTTTTACCGATTATTCTTTGCCACACTGATTCTGTTACCGTTATTACTATTTAATAAAAATAGTCGAAATGAGCTAAAAACTTTAACGAAAAAACAATGGGGATTCGGATCCATATCTGGGCTATTTTTAGCTGCACATTATGTACTTTGGTTTGAATCATTACAATATACTTCTGTAGCAAGCTCTACAGTTATCGTAACGCTACAACCTTTGTTCTCAATGATTGGTGTTTATTTTTTATTTAAGGAGAGATTTACGAAAGGAGCGGTTATTGGTTGCCTCATCGCTATTTCAGGTAGTATCGTTATTGGCTGGCAAGATTTCCAAATTAGTGGAGCAGCTTTATATGGAGATATTTTAGCATTTATCGCTGCCGGTATCATTACTGCTTATTTTTTCATTAGCCAACACGTTCGTAAAGATTTGGCACTTATACCATATTCGGTAATTAGTTATGGAAGTAGTGCTGGCTTTCTTGGCATATTTGCTTTCACGCAACAAGAATCTTTCATCCATTATTCTACACAAACTTGGTTGTGCTTTATTGGATTAGCTTTCATTGCTACAATTTTAGGACAAACCATTTTTAATTGGTTATTAAAATGGATGAGTGCTACTTTAATTTCCATGAGCATTTTAGGAGAAACAATTGGAACTTGTATACTAGCGTACTTTATATTACATGAGACCATTTCTTTACAACAAGGACTAGGAATTACCGTTATTTTTATTGGTTTAGTATTATTTTTATTACAGCCAAATTCTAATAAAAAAGCATGACAGTATACTGTCATGCTTTTAACTATTAATTATGTACAATTAAACCATCCGGTCTAAAACGACTCATCATAATTTCATTAATAAACTTTCCTTGAGCTTTCAAATTCCCTATCTTTACTCCCTCTTCTACAAATCCAAATTTTTCATATAAAGCTTTTGCTTTTGGATTCGTTTCTAACACACCTAGTTCTACTCTCTCTAACATTAACCAATTATCAGCCAGATCAAGCATCTTCGTAAGAAGTACTTTCCCAATTCCTTTATTATGATATTCACTATCGACCCCAATGAATAAATCGCCTGAATGAGATCTTCGTCCCGGACTTTGTGTTAAACCTACAAACCCAACAATTTCTCCATCATATTCTGCAACAAATTCAAATTGATTTGGTGCTAAATTTCGAATTCTATTTTCCATAGCGTCTACACGCATGCTAGGTAAGAAAACCATATACGGTAAAACTTCATCTTGTATACATATACGATGAATTGCTCTAGCATCTTGTATTTCTACTGCTCTAACGTTGATCCCCATCTTTCTCTCCTCCATATAAATAACAATATATTTGTTTGTGTGTATTCTAGAAACGTGTATGAATGACCTTCTCACTCGTATTTCTTTATGTCATTTTCACATAATTATTTCGATATAATACTTATTTTCCTAAAAGATTAACAACTATATGGATATGGTTAACTTTTCACCTTGTTATATAAATTAAGTAAATTTTCAATCAGAATACCATTTAGTTTCATGCCGACTATATCACAATTTTCTATTTCAATATTTTTCAAATTACTATTACTTATGGTGTTACCTTCCAAATCACATTTATCGAATACAATAGGTTCCTTCTCATCTCCGAGACTTGTATTTTTAAATTGCACTCCACCTAAAGTCACCAAATTAAATTTACTGCCAGAAAGATTTAAATCTGCATATGATGACCTTCTAAAATTTATATTTCTAAACTTTGATTGACTTACATTACAATTACTCATATTCGTATTCATTATATTGCTACCAACAAATGAACTGTTTTTTAAATTCACTTGATAATACTCTGTATTTGCTAAATTACAGTTTTCGTATTGACTATTTTTCATATCTTTATTTGTAACTACACTCTCTTTGTTTGAGCTTGTTTTTATTCTTTTCACGTAACAATACTCATCTTCCGATTCAAAAATCATTTGGTAACCTATCTTTTTATAAAAGTGATGATTGTTAATTTGTCTACTAGATGTTTCGAGATCCCAAATCTTTATGTTCGGATATTCCTTTTCTATTAATTTCATAACATGTGATCCAATTCCTTTTCCTTGATAAACAGGATCTACAAAAATACGATCAATTCGACCGTACGACTTACCAGAAATCGTAACTATTATCCCTCCGATTATTTCTTTATCCATGACAACTTTGAAAGAATCCAATTCTTCAATGGAATATTCCATCATTTCAACTGAAGAATATCCTGGCGGTTGAATGTTATAATCAATGACATTATCTTGGCCGTATAGCCATTGTTTTGCTTCTGCATCAAATGTTCTTTTCATTATTTCTGTTAATTTCTCAGCATCTAAAATTGTAGCTTTTTCTATAGATAGCATTGTTGTTTTCCCTTTCATTATTACAAACCAACAACTATTGTGAATTCCATAATTATCAATTCACTTTTATTTTTAATGCTTTTCCCATTATTATATATGGAACATCATTTTTACTTGGATGAAATGGCTCTAATACATTTACCCAATCTAATCTTTCATATAACGAACGTGCTTTTTCATTGTTTATTTGTGTTGTTAAAACACTTGTTCTATTTGAAAGCCCTTCTAGTAATTTATTATGTAATTTCGTTCCAAGACCTTCATTTTGGTATTGTGGGTGAACTGCTAACTCTACAAATTCAAAACAATCTTGTAACCATTCGTCTACTTGCTCTAGATGTAACGCTTCTCTCATTAATTGATTATAGTACTGTCCCTCCATTGAGCGATAACCATAAGTAAAGCCAACTACTTCATTTTCATCATTTATTGCTACTATACCTTTAAAACCTGTATATTCTATATGCCTATTCATTCGCTCGATCATTTCATTGAAATTTGTTTTCTCAAATACTTTACAATACAATTTTGCCATATTCCCAATTAAGATTTCATCTTTTTCAATGCTTAAGAATTTCACTTTATTCCCCCCTATTAAAACATTTATATCCTTAAATTTTTAAAAACAAAGAAAATTAATACTAATCACTCTCTTTACTATTAAACTACAAATCACCCTATATTTTCCACAATTACTTAGTATTAATGAATAAAAGAAGAGACCATGTAATATCAACATGTTCTCTTCTTTTATTCATTTTCAATTTTATCCCGCTATTTGCCGGACAGTAAGACCCCCACCTCAAAATTCAGCAAAAGCAAAGAAGTTAGGTGGGGCCCTGCTGCCCGTGAACGCCCGATTGGTGAGGGCTGAACCCCCCCCACTGATTAAAGTTTCACTTTATATAATTAAAAATTAGATATTACTTAAGCCACTCGTTGCAAGTATTACTTAACTGCTGTAAATCTTCTATAAATTGACTCGCATCATATCCATCACAAACCGAATGATGTACTTGCAATGAAACTGGTAGCATAACCTTATTTCCTTCGTTAAAATATTTCCCACAAGTTATAATTGGCAATAGAAATTTTTCATCATTATTAATATTAAGATTAAATCCAGTAAAACTAGTCCAAGGTATGCTAGAAATCGGAAATACATTAGGCGGAATATTTTCTTTCGTGAAAAGACCATGAACATTAGCATAGCATCTCATATCGTCTTCATAATTTTTATAGAAAGTGCGGAAATCACTTGAATAATCCGTCCATATACTTGAAAAAGACTTATCATCTTTATGAAAGATTGTATAATTCGGTATCATTTCCTCCCAATAGCCTAAAACTCCTTCATCGTTAAAACATGTTCGAAATTTTTTATGATTATTTACTACTCTAGAAATTAAATATATAAAAACGGGATAAAATTTTATTCCCTTTTGATATACTTCCTCTAATAACATCGTGATATCAACATTCACAGTCATACTAAATGTACATTTCAACTTTAAATAATGCTCAAAATACTGCTCTCTATTCCAATCTTCTCTATCAATTACATGGAACTTCATTCTAATAGCCTCCTAAAATTTTCTTTTTATTTTAGAAGGCTAATTCCCTTGCTTTCACCATAATTGTTCACTCCTAACAGTGTACATTTCACCCTAATTATTTATTTAATTATATAACATATGTAAGAATCAATTCACATATTTCTGGAAATCCATCCACATACTATAGATAAATCAAATGAAATTTGGAGGATACATACATGAATAACAAAAATATGAATAAAAAAGAAAATGTTACTGAAAACACTACATCTATTCAAAATAATAATACTGCAAACCTTACTATCGAAGAACAAGCAATGAACGGCTTATACGGAATGCCCGAAACAACAATTGAAGATGCTGATCACGCTTCAGCTGATGATTTGACTTCAAAAAATTAATTAACTACATTGAAAAAGCCAAGGAAAATATCCTTGGCTTTTTTAACTATGCATCCACCTTTTGTATTTCTTCACTCTTTCTTGAAAGTTTACCTGGCCAAAAAGCAAATCGGCCTAACACAACTGTAATTGCGGGTACAAGTAACGGTCTTACGATAAACGTATCTAGTAATACGCCAATTGCAGTTACAATACCAAATTGAACTAATACTTGAATTGGAAGTGTACCTAACACTGCAAAAGTTCCTGCTAAAATTAAACCTGCCGATGTAATAACACTACCTGTTTGTATTACACCATTTTTTACTGCATCCAAGTGATTTTGTGTCTTTCTGTTTTTCCATATTTCTGAAACCATAAAGATATTATAATCTTCACCTAAAGCAACTAAAAATACGAATGCGTACAACGGTATCGCACCTTGAATGGCCGGCGCTCCCATACCGTAATGAAGCAATATCCATCCTGCTCCTAACGCTGAGAAGAATGATAAAACGACAGTTACAATTAAATAAATCATCGCAACAACCGATCGTAAGTAGACAAGTAATAGTAAAGCGATAATGCTAATCATTACTGGAATAATTACTGATTCATCACGTTCAGTAATTTGCTTTGTATCATATAATGAAGCTGTTTCTCCACCAATCCACAATTGATCTTCAGTATTACGAATCCCAGCATCTTTTAATACTTTTTCTACATTACTTTTCAATTTAGGAATTTGATCTAACGCTTCAATTGAGTATGGATTTTCCGCTAAAGAAACTTCATACATTTGTATTTGCTTATTTTCTTTTCCCTCTTTTGGCTCTTTCACTGTATTTACGAAAGAAAATTTCTCTAGTTCTTGTTTAATAGGAAGCTCTTTTCCTTTCGTATCAACAACCACTTTTACTGGTGCTAGTTCACCAGCTGAGAAATGATCACTAATTAACGTAAACCCTTCACGAGAAGGCATATCCTTTGGAAACGATTCTAATAAGTCATATGTGTATTGAATACGTGGTACGAACGAAGCCAATCCACCTAATACAAACACAGTTAGCATAATTATTGTCCACGGTCTTCGTACTACTACATCTCCAAGTTTTTTACTAAAGGAGCCTTTTGATTTTTCAACTTTTACAGCCCTCTTTTTCTTTCTTGCAAACTCCTCATTCATTGAAGTTGTTCTCGGTATAAACGGGAAAAATGCAATCCTACCGAAAATTAATAATAGTGCTGGTAAAATGGTTAAAGCCGCGATTCCCATTATAAATACAGCAACACTAAATGGTACTGCAAATCGATGAAAGGCACCATAATGAGCAAGTAGTAATGTTCCTAATCCAAGTACAACAGTTAACGCACTCATTATTATTGCACCGCCAGAAGCTTTAATCGCAAGTTGTAATGCTTTATATTTACTTTCTTCTTCTAACAAGTACTCTCTATATCTTGAAATTAAAAATAGACAATAGTCCGTTCCAGCACCAAACAATAATACTGTCATAATTGATATTGCTTGGGCATCTACTTTAATCCATCCGTGATCAGCTAAAAAACCGAGTGTAGGACTAATGATACCGTATGCAAAGCCAACAACAAGTATAGGTAAAATTGCTAAAATTGGCGAACGGTAAAGCAAAATTAATAGGACCAAGACTAATAATACAGTAGCCACTAACAATTTCACATCTGCTTGACTAAATAAACTAACTGCATCCGTTTGAATACCTACAGGCCCAGATAATCGAACATGTAAACCAGATTCACTTATTTTTTGTTTAAATGGATCTTCATCCACCTTACTATTCACTATTTTTCCAATCTTTTCCAGATTTCCTTTTAATATATCCGTACCAGCAGATTTATTAAAGAATACCGGTGTAACAAATGATGTACCATCTTTTGATGCACTTTTTGATAATACTTGCTCTGGAATTGTATCAAATGGCGGTAACGTTGATTGTTCTTTTAAAGGATTAGCTTTTAACTCTTTATAAACGTCTTGTATGAGTTTATAATCCTGTGACTGTAATCCACCATCTCTATACCATACTACTAACAACGGATTCCCTGCATTATTCGGAAACTCTTTTTTCATAAGCGCTTCCGCTTGCTGTGACATAGCTGTTTCAGGTAAATTTTTTGGATTCGGTTCTTTCGTACTGTTTACTTGTGGTAACGTAAATGAAAGTAATAATGTAATAAGAACCCACACCGATAAAGTGATCCATTGCGTATTTTTCCCTGCTACAAGCCTCCCTAACATATGTAACGGGTGCTTTTTCATAAAAACCCACCTTCCTTTTTTCCTTCATTATTAATTATATATACTGGTAGGTTAATTAATCAAGAATGATTGAAAATTATGTTATAATTATCTCAAGAATAAATGTCAGGAGCGAATGGATTTGGAACAAAAACAACGTCCTCTCGGAAGGCCACGGCAAAATAAAAATACAAAATCTACAAAAGAAACCATTTTAGAAGTGGCAACTCGCTTATTTCTTACACAAAATTATCAAGTCGTTTCTATGGATGAAGTCGCAAAAGTTTGTGGTGTTACGAAAGCAACCGTCTACTATTACTATTCAACAAAAGCCGATTTATTTACCGCTACTATGACCCAAATGATGATACGTATACGAGAGAATATGTCTCAAATACTCTCTACAAACAAAACTTTAGAAGAAAGATTATTAGACTTCGCCAAAGTTTACTTACACGCAACGATGGATATTGATATGAAAAATTTTATGAAAGATGCTAAACTGTCGTTATCTGAAGAACAATTGAAGGAATTAAAAAATGCTGAAAATAATATGTATGAAGTGCTAGAAAAAGCACTCGATACTGCGATGCACATCGGAGAAATTCCGAAAGGAAACGCTAAATTTGTGGCTCATGCTTTCGTATCTTTATTATCAATTGGGAATTTTAAAGATGAAAATCACAATCCTATTCTGGCAAATATAGATGAATTAGCACAAGAAATCGTTTCTTTTTATTGGAATGGGTTAGGTCATTCATATTAAACTGATTTACTTTAATAAAAGAGCATGTTTAATTTTTTCAAACATGCTCTTTTATAATTTATTTATATACTAATAACCAGATTATACTTCAACGTCACTTAACAAAAAACTCCATTTTAACTTTACAAATTTTGAAGTTGAACATTTATATTCTCCTTACTTAATCCCCCATGGTAACAAACTACAGATTCAATATGTAAATTTAAATACTTCTTCAAAGACTGCTTTGCTTCCTTAATATTTATAGTTGTTGGGGCGTGAATTCCTCCTAACATCCCATTCACACTATACATAGAGTCTCCTGCAATAAGAATTTTACTTCGTTTCAAATATAAACTAATATGACCCGGAGTATGCCCTGGAGTATGAAGAATTAGTATTCCACCGCAATACGGAAGTTCTTGCCCGTCAATCACAGTATCACTCACTTTTCCTTTTGGTCGGTTCTCTACATTTCCATCCTTCAATAAAGGCAAATCCCCCTCAATATATGGCTTATCTAATTCGTGCGCATAAACCTTAATATTATTTCCACAGCGCTGCAACAACTCCGGAAGACTACCTATATGATCAATATCCTAATGCGTCAAAATCACGACTTTTAACTTATCAAATGATACCCCAACCTTTTCCATCTCTACTTGTATATCTTCAATTTGTCCTGGGAAACCCGTATCTATTAATACTGCCATTTCATCATCCCATAAAAGAATTGGATGAATAACAAATTCTTGAAATTCAAGTTGTAACATTTCTATCTCTTTAGCAATCTCCATACAGCCATTCTCCTTTATACTGAAGTTTGAAAATATGTACGAGTAAACTGAAAATATAAAGTCAAACTTTAATCCGTGGGGGTTTTACTGCCCGGCAAATAGCGGGATAAAGCACCTTTATCTTATAATATGTTTTGTCATCCCAATAGAGAATGCTTCAAACCCTATAGATTCATAGTAAGATTGCAATTTTTCTACACACATAAGTTGTGGAATAACCTTGTTTTGTTCACAGTGCTGGATTAATCGTTTCACTATTTCTTTTCCGATGCCACTAGACTGATATTTTGGCAATACACCAACTCCACAAATAATGCCTGTTATGACTCCATCTGATATGACACGCCCCATCCCTACTAACCTCTTATCATCAAAAACATAAATTGCATACCAACTTTGCTTACACATTTGTTCTAACTCGTTAACCGTTAATTTAAGAGAATTCCATCCTAAAGATTCGTATAAGGATAATAATCCATTAAAATCTGTAGGATGTTCACTTGTGTGGCGTATACTATTTTCCATGTAAATACTCCCTATTCTCTGGCTTGTTTATATTTCATAAAATTCCCTTTACACAAATCTGATCGATGTAAAAATAACTAGAACAAACTTCAATAAGAAAGATAGAATTCCTTCTCAATATAAAATAAAAAGAAGTTATCTCACTTAAGATAACTTCTTTTATATAAGACTCTCATTATATTATCAACCAAAAAATATACAACTGCATACGATTAGCACAAACAAAACTAATAAACCATTTGAGAAATAACCCATTGAATACTACCCCTTTATTAAATTATGTAAAAGATTTTATCATAAAATGATTTACAACTTAATAACTGAAAAAGACATTGCATTCATTAGTTATATATGTTAAGTAATATTTTATTTTCGGTTATATTCTCGTTCCCTGAAAGTGCTTATCATACTCTTCTACTTCCGTTCATATAAGTTCAAAATATTAAATAATAAATCAAGAAGACCTCCACCTTACGAGGTCTTTTTTACTTATTTTCCAAATACACTAATTGATTCTTCCTCAATTACAAGTAAACAATTAGCATATTACATGATTTAATATCCCAATAACCAATTCAACTCTATTAATTCGGTTCGACCTTAATATCCCCCTTTTATTCCAAAAACTCAATAATCGTTTCACATACTTTATCCGTCTCCTCGATATCTGGGAAATGTCCACTATTTTCAAATATAACAAGTTTACCATTTTTCAATTGTCTCGTTATTCTATAACTCATTCCTACACCCGTGTTATAGTCATGCGCTCCAACTATGACACACGTATCAATTTCTAAACCTTTAATACGCTCAATAAGCGGTAAAGATGATTTTGTTCCAAAAATAACTTTACTCATCTTCCCTGTATTACTTAACTTACTTTCCTCCCAAAACCTTCTATTTAGCTTTGCAAATTCTTCATTTTTAAACAATAGTCGATCTAAATTTTCTGTATCAACTATACTCCAAACTTGATTATACCTTTCTTTTAAAGGAATTTCTGACTTACTTATTATCAATATTTGTTCTTTCATTTCCCCTTTCGTTACTTGTAGAAAACCTTCTATCTGCACAGTATACATATCATTAAAATCATCTAACGATGGTGCTTGTAATACCATTTGTTCAACATTTTTTGGATATTTCAAAGCATACTCTAAACAAAGTTGTCCACCAAAAGAATATCCTAACAAATTTATCTTCTCTACATGTAATTGCTTTCTTAATTCCTCTAAATCTTCGACTAGAGTATTGATTGAGTACTCACCGTCATCTTCTGGTGCCTCACTTCGTCCGCAACCTCTTTGTTCGTAATAAACTACAGTCATATTTCCTTCTAACTTCAAACCAAGCGTTCTTTCGAATACATAATGATTACCACCTGGACCACCATGTACTATAATAAGAGGGACTGTATTATGAGCTGTCCCTGCAACTTTACACCAATGCATAATCCCATTGATTTTCAAATAGTGTACACCATCTTGCAACATTAACTGATTCATTTATCCTATCTCCCTATAGCTCACTTATTACTATCTAGATGTATAAGTTCTGACCATTCACACTTTTTCCCTTTATATTCTTTAGACCCTACCCTTTCTTATATGAATAGCTTTCTTATTCGAAAATAGATTTTTAAAAATTCCTACTCCCACAATTAATAAACCTATACCAACTAATTTATTTACTTGAAATGGAATACTCTCCATTCCAAATAATCCGAATGTATCAATGCATAACGCAACGACCAATTGAGTAATAAGACTAATTAGCACCGTATATGCTGGACCTAAGCTCTTTATTGCACCCATTATACAAATAATTAACCCGATGCCAAACAGTCCACTTACATAAAACAAATAATTTGTAGTATACACTTTAATGTTAATACTGTTTTCTGTAATGATATAAAATAGAATAGAACTAATGAGACCTATTCCAAGGACACATGTAGTCGTTAACCACTGTCCTACATTTTCATTTACTTTTGCATTAAAAACAGATTGTACGCTAATTAATATTCCTGCTAATATAGCTAAACTAAATCCAATCAAAATCTTCCTCTCCCTTTCATTGCTCATATATATTATCTTTAGCGACTTCCTTCATTCTAGAAAAATCTTTAATGACAATAACTCCATTACTCTTTTCAATTAATTTATCATTATAAAATCTTTGTAATACCCGAATTACGTGCCTATAACTTACCCCTATAAAGTCTGCAATACTTGTTACCGAAGTCGTATCCAAATCCCCTTTGTACATATTCCCGTTACTATCTGTTGAAATTGAAAGTAAATAACTAGCTACACGTACTTCTACAGGATAAAGTAAATTAAGAGCAGTAAAACGAGTCGATATTTTTAACGTGTTCGCAATGTTTTCAAGTAAGAACTTCATAAATATAGGATCATGTAATAACTTGTTTCTAATAACCGTATTAGAAATGGAGATAGCTATAACATCTGAACAAGCTTCAACGACATTATGTGCTTTGCTATTTTGAATTAATTCAATATCACCAACAATGGCCAATGGATTGATAAAGCGAAGGATTAGTTTCTTTCCTTCTGATGTAATCGTGTAAACTTTTACTTTACCTTTAACAACAAAATATAAACGATCCATTTCGTCATCTATATTGCAAATAAGCTCGCCTTTTTCAAAGTAATTTAATTGAAAATAAACTGTATCTATTTCTGAAAAAATCTCGAGCGTTTTATTGGTTCTCAAATAATGCGTAATTAAACCTGATTTATCCTCCATATTCATTTCTCCTTTCATTTACATATTAAATACAACAATACCTATAATCATTACTATTGTTCCCACAATATGATATCTCTCCATCTGTATCTTTTTTATATGAAACAGTCCTTTCATTTCAATAACTGTTGCCGTTAACAATTGAGCAACCATTAGTGTGCCAGCTGTCAATGTAACTCCTAGTGAATATATCGCCATCGTTTCTGCACAAATAATGAATCCACCAAATGCACCCGCTGCTAAATATACTTTTTTCACACTCTTTAAATCTGTTACTTTCTCTTCTTTCTTTAACAAAAATACAGTTGTTGCAATAAGGAATCCAATTAAATGGGTTATAATACTCGTCGACCATATACCGATATGTGAACTAAGTTTCGCATTAAAGGTTCCTTGAAGTGTTATAAATATCCCCGCAAAAACAGCAAATATAATACCTTTCAAAAAATCATCTCCTCATCTTTTATTTCTGACTTAATTAAAAGCTATAATCCTATAATGGCAAAAGGACAAATGTCACATCACTATGAAAATAACTTGGAATGAACAAAAAACACACCTCAAAAATGCGAGATGTGTTTATCTTTATTATTTATATATAAAATTTTATAAATTTGAATTACGCTACATTAAAAGATTTCTTTTTCATAACAAACTTTGCAAATAAGAAACGTACAAGCGGTCCCATAATAATTAATTGTAATGGATATGCCATTATGAAATTTTTAATAAAAATCGAAAAATAAATTGAAACAAATGAAGCTCCTTGTAGTCCACCATGTAAATGCATCATAGCCATACCGAAAAATGACATAAAGAACACCATTCCGATTACCATAGTTGTCGCCATCGCAACGATAATATTTATTTTCTTAGATTTATCAAATGGCAACATGAATACAATTTTTTTCGCACAAGGTCCAACGATACATATTTCAATTAATAGCGCAATAATAAAGCCAATTAATAGTTCTAATGCAATCTCTTTAATATAAATTGGTCCTCCTGTTTCATTCATTAGTAAATTGTAAAACGTCATTACGATAACCATCCCAAGGCACATCATCATACCAAATTGGAGGTTTTCTTTTCTTGTTGTTGGCAAAATTCATCATCCTTTCTCTTTGAGTCTTTGTCATTATATCGATATTGAAACCCCCTTCGTAAGTGAACATTTTGTGAACAAATTTAAAACGTTTTCATGTATTTTCTTTACTTTCAACTCAAATTCTCACTTTTACTTATAAAGGTTTTATATATTTCAATGTTGAATTACTAAATTTAACATTGCATTACATTATTACTAGGAGGATAACCATGAATGAACAAGGATTTTTCGTATATCATATCGTAACAAAGAAAAAAATGCATATCGGACAAATCATTCCTTTTAACAAAAATCAACACAATACTCTATATCACTTCTTTTTTGAAAGAGAACAATTAAATGCTAATGGTGAAGATGGCATACAAATTTTAAATAAACACTATAAAAATAACGAATTACATATAAATAATGAAAATGCTAAAGTAGTCATGAGTTATATGGATCAAACAATTAGAGCAGCTAGAGAAACAATTGTAGAAATGGTTAGACTACAAGAATTCCCTGAATATCCTTCCAGATTATCTTGTTTATACGCTGCAAAAAGCTATGAAGATGCTTTAAAATGGAAAGCATTATTTGATTCTTACAATCGAGAAGTTTTACAGATTGTTAAACTACAAGTAATCGGAAGTTCTTTTGAAGGTGACGGGAATCTTTTACCAAAAGAAGATGGTATTCCTTTTTCTCAAAAAATCGAACAAGCTAGAGAGTATTGGAAAGGAAATATTAGAAATGAACTTCCTGAGCTACTGATTAATGGAGAAATTGAAGTGGTGGAAATTATTGATGACTTCTCCTCAATTCATATTTAATTTCTAACTAAATCATATAGGATGGAGATTACAATGAAGAAAAAAGTGTACTTCAATCATGATGGCGGCGTAGATGATTTAATTTCATTATTTTTATTACTTCAAATGGAAAACGTTGAGCTTACCGGTGTATCTGTTATCCCAGCAGACTGCTATTTAGAACCCGCAATGTCTGCCAGTCGTAAAATTATCGATCGCTTCGGCAAAGGTAATATTGCAGTAGCCGCTTCAAACTCTCGCGGGCAAAACCCGTTTCCAAAAGACTGGCGGATGCATGCATTTTATGTAGATGCTCTACCAATTTTAAATGAGTCTGGAAAAGTTGTAACACCCGTGGTGGCAAAACCCGCGCATCATCATTTAATAGAAACGCTTCTACAAACGGAAGGAAAAACAACTTTATTATTTACTGGGCCCCTAACTGACCTTGCTCGTGCATTATATGAAGCTCCCATAATCGAAGATAAAATTGAACGTCTCGTTTGGATGGGTGGTACATTTCTTACAGCAGGCAATGTACATGAACCAGAGCATGATGGAACAGCTGAGTGGAATTCGTTTTGGGACCCTGAAGCAGTGGCTCGTGTATGGGATGCAAAAATTAAAATCGACTTAGTGACACTAGAAAGTACAAACCAAGTTCCGTTAACTATAAACATACGTGAACAGTGGGCAAAAGAACGAAAGTATATTGGTATGGATTTCCTTGGTCAATGCTATGCAATGGTCCCCCCTCTCGTTCACTTCTCAACGAACTCTACTTACTATTTATGGGATGTACTAACTACCGCGCTTGTCGGAAACACTAACCTTGCAAAAACTGAAACGATTAATAGTATCGTTCATACATACGGACCAAGCCAAGGACGTACAGAGGAAACTGCTAATGGACGACCTGTAAATGTCGTTTACGATGTAAAACACGATGTTTTCTTTGAATATATTACTAAATTAGCTAAAAAAGCTGCTACTTAAAACCTCAATAACACGAAAAAATTTATTAAGAATGATATACTTTAATTAATATAACATGAGGTGATAAGATGGATTATGAGTTACTAAAAGAACGAATAGAAATTATAACTTCTAGAATTAAATACATAGGTGGTGAAGTTCAAGAAGTTTGTATAGATGAACCATCTTCCCTTGAACAAATAATCCAAGTAGAAGAAAAACTGGGTATTAAACTACCAAATAGCTTCAAAAAAGTACTTTTAGAGTTCTCAGGAAATTTTAGCTTACGCTGGTTTTTACCTGACGATGTAGAGCTACCAAATGAATTTACTGATATTTTTTGCGGAACACCCCACTGGAGTTTAGAAAGTCTTTCTGAATTCGAAAAAGAACGTAAAGACTTGGTTGACGAGGTTTTTTCAAATCTAGATGATGAATATGATGTAGTTTGGCACAACAAATTAGCATTTTGTGAAGTGGGAAATGGAGATTATTTAGCATTTGATATGAAAGATAATATAGATGCTCCGATAATTTACCTAAGCCACGACGATGGAGAAGGACATGGGTATAAGATTGCGAATAATTTCATTGAATTCATTGAGAATTGGTCAAGAGTAGCTTTTGTAGGATGCGAAGATTGGCAGTGGTTACCTTTCACTACCAGTTTTGAAAGTGGTATAAATCCAGATGATGAACCAGCCAAAAAATTTAGAAATTGCTTGGAACTTAATATTTAAAAGAGTATTGAATTAAATTTCAATACTCTTTTTGTGCAGTATAATGCTATTTGATTAGAGCTATGTTTTACAGGTTAACCATTTCATAACCATTGACAAAATACGTTATTGTTTCTAACTCATCTTCATTTAATTCCCTATCTAGTTCTTGTTTATACACTGCCTTTATCTTCTCTTCATCGCCTTTATGAATTTCTGTATAAGTTCCTACTGTTTTTAACATACGAATCTCTTGTAAAAACTCCTCTCGATTTATCGCTTCCCCATGAGAAAGAATATATGTCTCAGCATCAAATTTCTCTAATTCATCTATCAATTTAAACGTTCTTTTCGTCGTATAGTTCCACTTCGAAGAAAAAATATCTGCATATATACAGTCTCCTAAAAACAATATCTTTTCTTCTTTTATGTACATAACAACAGAATCATGTGCATGATCTCCGCCCACATGTTTTAACACGCAGGTCACTTCACCAAGGTCTAATTCCATTTGATCCTGGAACGTTAAGGTTGGAGGAATAATGTTAATATTTCTCGCTTTTTCTTCAAACTCTTTCTTGATGCAATCCGCACAAAATTCAATTTCAGTACCCTCTTTTACGCGTGCGTCCAACGCTTCATCTGTCCATTCATAAGATACTATTGCCTGCATTTCTTTTTTCGTTTCAGCGTGCGAAATAGTTAATGCATTCCGTAATACAGATAATCCAAAAATATGATCCCAATGCCAATGCGTTAGTGCTACAAAATCAGGATTCGATACATTTTGTTCTTTTAACATTTCTAAAAATAATTGTGCATGTTCTTCTGAATTCCCTGCATCAATCATTAAAGTTTTTTCTTTTCCAACAACCATTCCTAATATAGGTCTATCCGTTTCAGAAACTGGTGTCATATACCAAAATGAGTTTCCTATTTTTTTAATTTGTTGCATAACCAATTCCCCTTTTCATTTTCTCACTTAAATTTAATATATAAATTATAACGAATCACTACTTTTTTCTCTATACTCAAACACAATTACTTGGACTAATCCAACTTAATTTTTCGTAAGCTAAAAATAAGGGAATAGAATCGGAGTGTGATACTATGGAACGTTTATGGATCCCAATGATTGTAACATTTTTTTCGTTCGGTGGATTACTGTTAGGTGGTGCTGTTGGAGTAGCAACACGCCAACTCATTGAAGAAAAGATGCATCGTTTATACGCATTATGTGGTGGTATTTTATTCGGGTTATTATCACTTGAAATTATCCCTGAAACATTTTCAAGCTATGAAATAATTGGGCCTATACTTGGTATAGCCATCGGTATTTTAGTTATGAGCTTATTAGATAACTATTGTCATCATCCAATGATACATAAAAAAGATCAACAAGCATGGCAAACCTTCCTTTTTCTCTCTTTCGCTATATTTATTCATAATATACCTAGTGGATTTGCGTTAGGTACAGCTTTTATAAATCATAATGACTCTGCCATTCCCTTTTTAATAGCAATCGTCGTGCACCATATTCCAGAAGGATTAGCTTTAATTATTCCATTTCTTTTTACAAAGCATAAATATATTTCCTTTTTATTAACGACTTTATTACTTTCTCTTATTCTCGGTACTGGTACGGTTTTTGGAATTTTGATGGAAGGAAAAGCTCTTCACCTGCAAGGCCTCATTATGGGAAGCGCTATTGGTTCACTTGGATATGTCACAATTCATGAAATGCTTTGGAAAGCTAAGAAACAGCTCTCTTTCCTTACATTTCTAATGTGGGCAACTAGTGGTTTTCTCCTAATAATAGCGTTTACTCTACTAGCTGGACATCACTAAATTAAACAAAAAAGATAGCTGAAAACAATTTGTCTTCAGCTATCTTTTTTATTCTTTCTATCTCTCTATAGAAAGAATAATTCCAGCAATCATAGAACTAAGTCGCTCTAAAATATTCCCTAGAAAAAACGTGCATACACTTTGTTTCGAAATAACTGTAGCATTTCTTTCATACTTCGGGTCGTTTCTCTTAATAAAACATTATCATTTTAGTAATTTATTGGAAATAACATTATGTTTTTCGACCATTATCAATCTTTTCCTTCTTTATAAAAAACATAAAAAGAGCCCTATTTTCAAAACAAGGACTCTTTTCATAAACTATTTAGCTACCTCTTCTTTCGGCATTACCATCCCTTTATAAAGTTGAACAGTTATCCAGTAATAGATGAAATAAATGACTAAGAAGATTCCTATTGGCACCCACACTTTTACAAACGGATCAACTAATATAAAGCTGAATAAGTTAAGCCCCACTAAAACGTGAGAGATGCCAATGATTGCTGGGAAGATAAATAAATATGAAATTTCTTTATATATACTTTTCGTTAACATACTACGTCTTACGCCGATTTTTCGTAACATTTCATAACGGCGTACATCACGAGAAGCACCTGTTAATATTTTGAACATAAGGGAACTCGCCATCATTGCTAAAAAGGCAATTCCGAGGAAAAATCCCATAAACATTGTTCCGCTCATGAAGCTGTTCATAAACTGATAAATTGTCATTTTCGTAAATAAGTCTACCTTTGCACCTGTTGCTTTTTCAATTTGTTCTTTTTGTCTCTTGTCTATTTCGATCAATAACGGTTTATATTTTTTCATATCATCTACTTTTGCTAATGTTACAGTGTGTTCTGTTCCTTGAATCCCTTTATAATGCTCTTCGTCTGCAATTCTTACTGGTTTTCCGCTAAATTGATTATGCGTAATTTGTATCTCTCTTACAACTGCGTCTTCCCAATCCTTTGGCATTTGAGGGAATTTTGCTAATTCAGGAGCCTCTAAAGCTGAATATACAGGTTCAGTTAAAGGTTCAGTCACACGTTTACGAACAGGCTCTTTTAAAGTTTTTGTATCAAAATGGTCTGAAACAAGTGGTGGTTTCGCAGTTAAGTCGTTACGTAAATAATAAACCGCTTCTCCATCTACTTTATATTTGTAATTGCTCTCTTCAACAATTTCCATTTCTTTCAAGGCCGCTTTGTCTTGATCATTCGGATCATGAATTACAACATCATATACACGAGAAAAGTCTGTCATAATACCTACATTTTTTTGGAACGCCATACCTGCAGTCATCGCACCTGCTCCTAATGCAATTAACATCGCTACAGTACCTAATACTCTCGATAAACTATTTACTCGAAAGCGTAGCTGTGCATATGTAAAACTATTTAGACCAATTTCATTTCGTTTTTTATTCCCTTTAATTTTCATCACAAAAAATGGGAGTAATGAACTAAAGATAAAATATGTGCCAAGTGTTGTAACGATGGTTGCTATAATAAAACCTAATTCAGCATATATTTTTACATTGATCATAAAATAGTACCCTGTACTTACCAGTAATACACCAAGTACTGTCATTATAATAATGCGAGTTTTACTTTTCTTCACTTCATCTAGTGTTTCATCTTCACGAATTAACTCTAGTTCAGTTTTACGTAACAATCGGACGCTGTTCATTAAGCCAGTAATGAAAAATAGTATTAAGAAGAAAATAGCTGTAACTAAAATTGCTGGTGTGTATACAGATGCGTAACTACCTTTTGCTGAAATTTCCATTCCATTCATTAAAAAGTTTCCTGCTACACTTGCAAGTAACATCCCTACTACAATACCGATAATAATACTTACAATCCCCATACCGAATGTTTCAATAAATAATAACTGTGCTACTTTTTTCTTTTTCGCACCAAGCATCATGTACATACCGAGTTCTTTTCTTCTTAACGTGAGCAAGAAAGAGTTGGCATATATAATATAAAATACAGTAATGAAAGATAATAGTATTGCACCTACCCAAAAGACGAGTCTAATACTACTAATTAGGCTATTATCTTTCGTAAATTCACTATTCATCGCCATCGTTTGGAACATGTAGAAAATACTAATACTAATAACGAGACCAATAAGTAAAACCATATAATCTTTTAACATCTTTTTCATACTATGACGTGATAATTTAAATAACATAGTTTCGCCCCCTACTTAGACTCAGCAGCTGAGCCCATATGAGCGAGCACACCTAAAATGTCTTGATAGAAATTCTCTCGAGTGCCTTGACGATTTAATTCTTTATAAAGAAGACCATCTTGAATAAATAAAATACGCTCACAATAACTTGCACTAAATGCATCGTGTGTAACCATTAAAATACTTACATTGTGATTTTCATGTAAATCTTGCATCGCTTCTAATAAACTTTTTGCGTTTTTACTATCAAGCGCTCCTGTCGGTTCATCTGCTAATACAATTGCCGGATTATGTACTAAAGCTCTTGCCGCCGCTGTTCTTTGTTTTTGTCCTCCAGAAACAGCAGTCGGATATTTTGTTAAAATTTCAGTGATGCCTAATTTTTTTGCAACGTCATTTACCTTTCCAGTAATCTCACTGGACGGTACGCCTTGCAAAGAAAGTGGTAAAGCGATATTTTCATAAATTGATAAATTTTCTAGTAAGTTAAAATCTTGAAAGATAAAACCTAATTTTTGAGATCGAAAATCTGATAATGCATTACCTTTCATAGAAGTAATATTTGTTCCAGCTATCGTCACACTACCACCTGTCGCCTGGTCAAGTGTACTTATCACATTAAGTAAAGTCGTTTTTCCAGATCCAGAAGGCCCCATAATCCCGACAAATTCTCCTTCTTTAATACTTAACGATACGCCCCTTAATGCTTTTGACTGATTCTCATTTCTTTTCCCATACGTTTTTTCTACACTTTCTACAGTAACTACATTTGTTGACATCTCTTTCACTCCATCCCTTTTGTATAAAATCAATTTCTCACATATTTCTTATTATTTTGTCATGTGAATTCTTAAGAATTTTTTAATTATGCATTCAATAAGAGTTACATCCGTAACATGAACCTATTTCCTACTTCATATTCTCATTTTTCTACAACTCATTCCCTCGATTTCGCTTACATTTACCTTACATTTTTGTAAGATAAAAAAGAAAACACACTAATTTTTAATAGTGTGTTTTCTTTACAATCAATATTCTCTATTCTTTATTTCCTCTTCAATCCTTGCCACAAATACATCTAGCACAACAACTTCTGACTTCTCTTCCCCATATTTACGTACATTTACAGCTCCGCTTTCCATTTCCTTATCCCCAATAACAAGAAAATACGGTACTTTTTGCATTTGTGCTTCTCTTATTTTATATCCTAATTTTTCATCTCGTGCATCCTGTTCAACACGAACTCCAGCTTGTGCTAATTTATGTGCAACCTCACTGCAATATTGTTCATGTACTGCATTTGAAACCGGAACTACTTTCACTTGAACTGGTGCCACCCATGCCGGGAACGCACCTCCAAAGTGCTCAATTAATATTGCTAAGAAGCGATCTAATGACCCTAAAACTGCCCTGTGAATAACAACTGGTCTTTTCTTATCATTATTTTCATCTATATAATTTAAATCAAATTTCTCTGGCATTTGGAAATCAAGCTGGATTGTTCCGCACTGGTGACTTCTATTTAAAGCATCTTTAATATGAAAATCAATTTTCGGCCCGTAAAATGCACCGTCACCTTCATTTAGTCTATATTTATAATTTAGCGATTGTAATACATTTTCTAATGCTGCTTCTGCTTGCTCCCATAATTTATCATCACCCATTGAATCTTCTGGACGAGTAGAAAGCTCTACTTCATATTCGAATCCAAAAGTTTTATATACGTAATCAATTTGCGCCATTACGGATTTAATTTCATCTTCAATTTGTTTTGGAGTTACAAATAAATGTGCATCATCTTGGCAGAAAGTACGTACTCTTAATAATCCGTTTAACGCACCACTAAATTCATGACGATGTACTTGACCAAATTCACACATACGAATCGGTAATTCACGATAAGAATGCAATTTATTTTTAAACATAAGCATGTGCCCTGGGCAGTTCATCGGTTTTAATGCAAAACTTTTATTATCTACTTCAGAGAAATACATATTATCTTTATAATGTCCCCAGTGCCCTGATCTCTCCCATACTTCTTGGTTCATCATGAACGGAGTGCGTACTTCTTGATAATTGTACTCTTTTTGAATTTCTCTTGAAAATGCTTCCAATTCGTTTCGAATAATTTGTCCTTTCGGTAAATAAAACGGCATTCCCGGAGCCTCTTCAGAAAACATAAATAACTCAAGCTCACTTCCCAACTTACGATGATTTCTTTTTGCTGCTTCTTCAACGAAATGTAAATACTCTTCTAATTCTTTTTGAGAAGAGAATGCAACACCATATATACGCTGAAGCACTTGGTTATTACTATCACCTCGCCAATATGCACCGGAAACGTGAGTTAATTGAAATGCTTTCAAATAACCTGTAGATGGTAAATGTGGTCCTCTACATAAATCTACAAATTCACCTTGTTTATATAGTGTTACACTTTCTCCACTAGGAATTGCTTCTAAAAGTTCTAATTTCAAACTATCATCTATTTCTTGAAACAGCTTAGCTGCTTCTTCTCGAGAAACCTCAACTCGTTCTATCTTTATATTTTCATTTATAATCTTTTTCATTTCTTTTTCGATTTTTCGTAAATCTTCTATGTTTACACTACTTGGAAGATCCATATCATAATAAAATCCATTTTCAATAACAGGCCCTACTCCAAGATTTATATCACCATACAATCTTTTTACAGCTTGCGCTAAAATATGTGCCGCAGAGTGTCTTGCAATTTCTACACCTTCATTTGAATCTATAGTAATGATTTCCACTTCCGCATTTTCTTCAATATTTCGGCGTAAATCATATAATCCATCATTTACTTTCCCCGCGACTGCTTTCTTTTTCAAACTACTGCTAATGGATCCAGCAATTTCTTCTAAAGTAACTCCATTTACAAATTCTTTCACGCTACCATCTGGAAATTTAATTTCAATCATTTGTTCTTTCATTTTTCATCTCTCCATTTCATAATAAAAAGCACACTCATCCCTAAAATAGGGACGAGCGTGCTTATACCCGTGGTTCCACCCAGATTCCCATTGTAAACATACAATGGCTTCTTTTACGGTAACGTCGTTTATACGGCACTAGATACTTAATTTCCCCAGTGCAGCTCTAAGGTGGTAAGTTATTTTTCTGCGTTAGGAAGTTCTCAGCTTTCCTTCCTTCTCTGTATAACCGGGTAAAATAACTCGTGTCCTTTTCTT
>NZ_JAKUFY010000056.1:0-34055 GCF_022663675.1 Bacillus cereus group sp. BfR-BA-01355 | reverse complement strand
GAGAAACGGGACCGATCGGAATAACGGGAGCAACCGGAGAAACGGGACCGACCGGAATAACAGGTTCAACGGGAATAACGGGACTGACCGGAGTAACCGGGCTAACCGGAGAAACGGGACCAATCGGAATAACGGGACCAACTGGAATAACAGGACCAACGGGAGTAACTGGAGCAACAGGTCCTACTGGGGGTATTGGCCCTATAACAACAACCAATTTGTTATATTACACTTTTGCAGATGGAGAGAAACTTATATATACAGATACTGACGGGATACCTCAATATGGTACAACAAATATTTTGTCTCCTAGTGAAGTTTCTTATATTAATTTGTTTGTTAACGGAATACTGCAGCCACAACCATTATATGAAGTGAGTACTGGTAAATTAACTTTATTGGATACGCAACCACCATCGCAAGGATCTTCAATTATATTACAATTTATCATTATTAATTAAAAGGACAGATCCTTAATGAAAAGGAATCTGTCCTTTTTGTTTCATATTTAAATAGTTAAAATTAAGTGAAGGTACATTCAATTTCTAGATGTTATAAATGGTTGAATGATAGGAAATTTACTTTCAATCCTTTTCATTGTGTATTGGAATAAAATATAGAATGAATTTTTCAATATATTATATGAGAGTTCTCTATGATACAAACGGCTTCATGTTTAAAAAGAGACCACAATTTTAGTAAAGAAATAATGTGAATTTATATGTAAAAAATGGCACCGTTAATTGTTGAGTATATTCAAATTAATATGTGTATTTGAACCTAAGAGATAAACGTGGAAAAATAAAATAAACTCTTAAGTTTAGGTATTTAATCTAAGCAGTCAATTATTAAAAACATATAATTAATATGTGAGTCATGAACATAATTAAATAGCGTTTGCAAGTTTAATTATATTTCATGTTTCCTATTTTAAGTCAATGTATAACACATACTCTTTTACAACTTTATGATCCTTATAATAGGAAAAACTCAAATATAAAACAAGTAAGGAGGACATAAATGACAAGTAATAATTGTTTTGGTCATAACAACTGCAATAATCCGATTGTTTTCACTCCAGATTGTTGTAAAAATCCACAGTCAGTTCCTATTACTAGGGAACAATTAAGTCAATTAATTACTTTACTAAACTCATTAGTATCAGCTATTTCAGCATTTTTTGCAAATCCAAGTGATGCAAACAGAGTAGCGTTATTCAATTTGTTTAATCAATTTTTAATTTTCTTAAATTCCTTATTACCTTCCCCAGAAGTTAATTTTTTGAAACAATTAACTCAAAGTATTTTAGTTTTATTACAATCTCCAGCTCCTAATTTAGGTCAATTGTCAACATTATTGCAACAATTTTATAGCGCACTTGCACAATTCTTCTTCGCTTTAGATCTTATCCCTGTATCCTGCGACTCAAATGTCGATCCTGCAACTTTACAAGTTCTTTTTAATTTATTAATTCAATTAATCAATGCTACTCCAGGTGCAACAGGTCCAACAGGCCCAACAGGTCCAACAGGTCCTGGAGGTGGAGTAACAGGTCCAACAGGCCCAACAGGTCCTGGAGGTGGAGCAACAGGTCCAACGGGAGCAACAGGAGCAACAGGAGCAACAGGCTTAACAGGAGCAACTGGTGCAACAGGTCCAACAGGTCCAACGGGAGCAACAGGAGCAACAGGAGCAACAGGATCAACAGGAGCAACAGGAGCAACAGGAGCAACAGGTGCAACAGGAGCAACAGGAGCAACAGGTCCAACAGGAGCAACAGGTTTAACAGGAGCAACAGGTGCAACTGGTGGCGGAGCTATTATTCCATTTGCTTCAGGTACAACTCCATCTGCGTTAGTTAACGCGTTAATAGCTAATACAGGAACTCTTCTTGGATTTGGATTTAGTCAGCCTGGTGTAGCTTTAACTGGTGGAACAAGTATCACATTAGCATTAGGTGTAGGTGATTATGCATTTGTAGCACCGCGCGCAGGAACTATTACGTCATTAGCAGGTTTCTTTAGTGCAACAGCTGCATTAGCTCCACTATCACCAGTTCAAGTGCAGATACAAATATTAACTGCACCTGCAGCAAGCAATACGTTTACAGTACAAGGCGCACCTCTATTATTAACACCAGCATTTGCCGCAATAGCGATTGGTTCTACAGCATCAGGAATCATAGCTGAAGCTATTCCAGTAGCGGCTGGGGATAAAATACTGTTATATGTTTCATTAACAGCAGCAAGTCCAATAGCTGCAGTTGCTGGATTTGTAAGTGCAGGTATTAATATCGTTTAATTTGTTACAACGTTTAGTAGGAAATTAAACAGAGGTTTGTATATAGTCCTTCCTAAATTTAGGAAGGACTATATTTTTTGGGGGAATAGGTAATAAATCAATTGAATAATCACTCTTTGTTAAGTTCGTATAAAAAGTATAATTTATCCTTTCCTATTTAAGGAATAAGTTATGTAACATAAAAAAATTCCGGTCAGCAAAAAAAGATGAATTCTTTTACAAAAGAATTCATCCATAAAATAAACTATTTATTTTTATTACAGTTACATCCTTTTTTCTTTACATAGCCTTGCTGAGTTAAGTCTCTTTGCGATTGGGAATTGGAAGATTGGGAATTGGAAGATTGAGAGGATGCTGAAGAGCTACTATTTTTATTATAAGAGTAGTTTTTTCGATAGTTATAATTACTCATAGTACTATCACCTCCAATTTAATATATAAATATTATATGTATGTATACTATCAATTGTTACTATTATTAATAGGAAGAGAAGATACAATAAAAAATCTCCTCGGTATTTTCCTAGGAGATAAATGATGATTATTTTGAAAATTTACAAATTAATAACCCCAGTACAGAGGAAAGTAATAAGAATCTTGGCGATAGGGATTAGGCTGTTGAGTAAGGGGGTGGATTGGATAATTTTTCATTTCACGGTTTTGATTGCAGTTTGCCGGAGGACCAATTACAGTAGTTGATTGAATAGGAGAAATCGCTTGTTTCCATTGTTGTTCATTGAGGCAGTAAGTATGGGCCATCATATGAGCCGGAGTTAATCTTAAAATGTCAGAACCGAAAATAACTTCTGGCGCTGGGGCATTGAAAATAGCTAATAAATGAGTATTATCTGCTGTAGCAATTTCATAATGCCACCACGCTTGTGGAATGTTGGCAACTTGCCCCGGTTTTATCGGTAAGTTTAATATTTGATTCGTAAATGGATTAAGTAAAGAAACAACAGCAGACCCTGAAATACAATAAACAAGTTCAGCTGCATTTTGATGAATATGTGGTTCTACAACATTTCCTGTACTTAAATAAATATCTAATAAAGAAGTATTTTCTAAAGTATTTAATTGTTTAATGCCAAGTACATTTATATAATTTTGGGCATCTTTCTGAAAAAAATTACTTTTATTTACATCATAAGTAAAATTAGTTGAGGGGGAGGTATAGTCGATGTTGGCAGTCAATTGTATTACCCGCCTTTCTATAGGTAAGTTAGGTTACAAAATTAGGATATGTGTCTAGTCTTTGTTTTGTGCTGTTGTCGATAACTTAATAAATTCACTTATTCCATAAAGAATAAGGTATTAAGATTAAACTATATTCGTATTCCCATTCATACTTTGGATTGATGGAAAAAAGTAATGAAAATGTTAACTTAAAATTACATCAATCATTTATAAGGAGTGAATGTTCATGTCATTTAGTGAAATGATTAGAAATGAAGTACTCAGCTGGGCGGGTGTTTCTGAAAAAACGCATCGATTTGGTGGTATTGAAATAAATTATGGCAAGAAAGAACTTGGCCATCTTCATGGTGATAAATTAGCTGATTTACCATTTCCGAAGTTAAAGCGAGATGAATTAGTGAAGCAGGGATTGGTAAAACCACATCACGTATTACCTGAATCAGGATGGATCAGTTATTATATAAAGAGTGAAGAGGATATTCCATTTGCAATTGAGTTATTTCGTATGCAATATGACCGAATTAAAAAGTAATGAAATAAAGTAGGATAATAAAAATTTATTTTTATGTCACATCCCTCCTTAATCGTTCGTCTTGTATGTAGAACGATAAGGAGGGATTTTATTATGAATACATTTGATATAGCAATTGTTGGCGGTGGGCTTGCTGGATTAACAGCATCTATATATTTAGCGAAAGCTGGAAGGAAAGTGATTGTATTAGAAAAGTCGAGTCAATTCGGTGGCCGAGGGATGACTATAAATAAAAATGGAATCTGCATGAATCTTGGTGCACATGCTTTATATAGAGGCGGGGCAGCGTTTATAACTTTTAATGAGCTCGGTATGAATCTTCCAGGTGGAATACCATCTACAAAAGCACATGGAATATGGAAAGGGGATATATTCACCATCCCAACAGATTTTCGCTCAATTTTATCAACACCACTACTTTCGTGGTCTGCAAAAGTACAATTCTCACGTCTTATGATTCGTTTAGGAAATTTAGATGTAGGAGAAATTCCAAAAATGAGTCTAACTACATGGGCAGAAAATGAAATAAAAGATCCAATGGTTCGCAATATATTTTATGCGCTATGCCGGACGACAACATATACGTTTGCTCCTACAATACAATTAGCATCATCTGTACTAAAGCAAATACAGCTTTCTATAAAAGAAGGAGTGCTTTATGTAGATGGTGGTTGGGAAACGATAATAACAAAATTAAGAGCTATAGCGAACGATGCCGGCGTGCAATTTTTGGCTAAAAAGCATGTTTTGGAAATAGAGCATTACGAAGATAAACAAAGAATACATTGTGTTGATGATGAGGTTTTTGAAGTAGGTACAGTCATCGTGACGACTCCGCCGAAAGAAGCTTGTAAAATAATAAAAGGTGCAGAAGGAACAAGTTTGCATAGATGGAGTGAACAATCGGTACCGGTTACTGTTGCTGCATTAGATATTGGCTTGAGACAATTACCCAATCCTACACATCAATTTGTATTAGGATTAGATCAACCTATATTTTTCACAAATCAATCGAGAGCAGCTAAATTAAGTGAAGATGGATCAATTGCAGTGAGTCTAATTAAGTACCATAATCCTGTGCTAGCGATGAATCATATTCATGAAGATAAAGAACAGTTGGAAAGTACGATGGAGTTGTTACATCCAAATTGGAAAAGAGAAGTTGTTGCACAGCAATATTTACCGAAAATAACAGTAGTACATGATTTTCCTCATATTGACCGTGTTGAAAAACCGGGCCCAAATATACCTGAAATGCCAGGTATTTATGTTGCAGGAGATTGGGCAGGGCATGATGAAATATTAGCTGATGCTGCGGTAGCAAGCGGGAAACGTGCAGCGTTACACATTTTAAAGCAATATGAAAGTGAGGTAGTTCATCATGGAAACGGAGCAGTTATATGAAGCGTATCAACCATTATTATTTTCGTTAGCATACAGAATTCTTGGGAGCGTTATGGATGCTGAGGATATCGTTCAGGATGTATTTATCTCGCTAAATAATATAGAAGATCCTCAATCTATAGAAAATATGAAAGCATATTTATGTAAGATGGCGACAAATCGTTCAATTGATAAATTACGATCGGCAGCGCATAAACGTAACGTGTATGTAGGGATGTGGTTACCAGAGCCACTTGTAGAAGAGAGTGATGAGCCATCAAAGTCATTTATAATGAAAGAATCCCTTTCCACCGCATATTTATTACTTTTACAACAACTATCTGAGGTAGAAAGGATTGTTTTCATATTAAGAGAGGTTTTCAGTTATGAATACGAAGAAATAGCTTCAATTGTTGATAAGAGTAGTGTGAACTGCAGGAAGATCTTTCAACGTGCACGAAAAAGCATTTTGGAGAAACCGAAGCAATCAAAATTAAGCACCGAGAAAATGGCTTCTTATGTTGAAAAGTTTGTATCATCATTACAGTGTGGGGATGAGGAAGGTATGTTAGAAGTATTAAAAACAGATGCTATACTCAAAGCTGATGGTGGTGGTAAAGTTACGACTGCGATTAATCCGATTTATTCTGCGGATCGAATTATGCGCTTGTTCTTTGGGATTGCACAACGATTGACAGAAGAGTACACTGTTGATTTCGAAATGGTAAATGGTATGCCAGGAGTTATAGTTACAATAAATAATAAAGTAACGTATGTTCTTTCGTTTGCATTTGAGGATGAGAAAATTTCAAATATTTATATGATGGTTAATCCTGAAAAACTTATGCATTTAAATGTAAAAATATAAAAAAGCGCATTTCTTCAGAAATGCGTTTTTTATTATTTTTCTAACATTTCAAGAGGTACATCTTTTTCGCCAGCTACCTCAAATTTAATTTCCCCGTCTTCTTCATAAATACGTGTAATAATCGGTATAGTAATCATTAATTTTTTATGCTGCTTTCGTTTTCGAGCAGCATCTAAGCTAATCACGTTCATTTGTAAGCATCCTTTCTTCTGGAAATATATAAACAAAGAAAATGCGTCCGAAAAGGGCGCTTAATTGAATTTGAAATACCGATTCATTTAAATGGGGTTTATATAATTTAATAACTGCAATTTTAATATGAAATAATATGAATGGAATAATTGCACGTAGAAATTAACTTTACCAAAAAACGAAACAATATGCTATAAAAAATTATAAATCTTTGTCATATAACAGGAAAAAGGTTTTTGTTTCGCATATAATAAAAAGTAGACGGGCAGCAAGAGCTTTTTCATCATATTGCTTGGAAAGGCGATGAAAAGAATGGATACAGTAGATTCATTATTATTGCAACTTGAACAATATGGAGAAGAGCATGATCGAAATAAAAAAACAAGGGAAGAAAAATTACGGAATGTTTCTCGTGAGATGGGGCAATTTTTATCAATTTTAGTAAAAGGGTGTAATGCAAAAAACATCTTAGAAATTGGAACTTCTAATGGTTATTCTACATTGTGGTTAGCTAATGCGGTAGAAGAAACGAATGGAAATGTAACGACTGTAGAGCTTTCTTCAGAACGAGTTGGAGAGGCACTTGTCAATTTTGAAAAGGCAAACCTGTTACAAAGAATCGATATTCATAATCAAGAAGCCGGGGCATTTTTAGATTCGCAATTAAATCATTCATTTGATTTTATTTTCCTAGATTCAGAGCGTACGCAATACATGTGGTGGTTTGAGCATATAAAACGTATGTTACAACCAAAAGGTTTTCTTGTTGTTGATAATGCAACTTCTCATGCGAGTGAATTAGGTGAGTTTATAAAAATGATTGAAGAAGATGATATGTTTGAAACGGTGTTATTAGCGTTTCAAAAGGGAGCATTTGTAGCTCGCAAAAATAAATAAAAGTGAGCGTAATAGAATTATCACATTGAAAAAGGGTGAATGTCAAAAGATTGAGTGTAGCACGATTGAAAGAACGTAAATTATTTAGGAAATATATGAAGAATCCGCCTTCAGCATGTAGTTCTCTAGGTCTTAAGTCTGAGGAAAATTATGTTGATTACAGGTATACTTATAGTAAGAAACAGGGAATGACTGCATAAACAGACATTTCTAAAAAATCGATTTCAAGCAGGCAGAATGTATATGAAATACGATATAATTGATGAAATATAGTGCATATGAATTCGCACATATAAATAAAGGAGCGATTTTGTTGACTGAACTCGAGAAAAAAGAACCTGTATCCATTGTGAAAGATAATAATGTAGAAGTAGTAGTTGATACAGTTATAAAAGATGCAGAATTAGAGGAACTAAATAAAGAAGCTGATCTTTATGTACAAAAGTTAAATAGCGAGCAAAATACAGATTTATCAAAAGTATTGTCTCAGCTAGGAGATTTAGGGGATAAAGAGCAACAAGCAGCAGGACAAACGTTATCAGCTTTAAAACGCCCTGTAACAGCGATGATGAATGGGAAAAATGAAGAAATTCCAAATACATTGTTAGAATTACGAAAAGTGGTATCAGAGCTTGATCCCAATTCACTTAAAGCAAGTGGTATGAAGAAAATAATGTTTAAAGTATTCAAGAAAAATCCACTTGAAACATACGTGCATAAATACCAATCTATAGATAAACAAATCGAGGAAATTATTAGATCCCTCCTAATTGGTCG
Source organism: Bacillus cereus group sp. BfR-BA-01355 (assembly GCF_022663675.1). Taxonomy (NCBI): domain Bacteria; kingdom Bacillati; phylum Bacillota; class Bacilli; order Caryophanales; family Bacillaceae; genus Bacillus; species Bacillus cereus group sp. BfR-BA-01355. The sequence goes on along the minus strand of NZ_JAKUFY010000056.1, from coordinate 25,908 downwards.
TGATAACCTACAAGAGGATACAGTTGGTCTTGAAATGTTAAAAGAACAATCGCACGATAAAATTCATGCTCTTGATAAACAAGTATACTTAGGGAAAAAGCTTGCTGGCATGCTTGAAGCTGAAAAACAAAACCCAGAGCGTCAAAGGGATATTCCGTTAATTAACGATGCATTAGAAAAGATACTTGTACGTACACGTAATATGCAGCAAGCGAAAAGTGTATTATTACAATCTATAGCTTCTGTAGACATCATTAAGAAAAACAATGAAAAATTAACAGAGGCAATACGTAATGCGATTACGATGACGCAAAACGTTGTAACAGTTTCAGCTGCTATTCAGCTAGCATTAACGAATCAACGTAAAACAATTGATGCCGTAAATGCGACGAATGAAGCAATTGAATCGATGGTGTTAAGTAATTCTCAAGCGTTAAAACAAAATACAGAAGAAACGACGAAATTGCTTGAGAATCCTGCTATTAGCATGGATAAATTACGCGAATCATTCCAAAATGTGTTCGCTGCAATTGAGGCATCTGAAAAATCGTCAGAACGTATTATTGAGTCAAGTAAGAAGTTTGTTATTGAACTAGACACATTTAATGATGAGATGAAGCAGAAACTCATTCAGCGTCCAAGGAAATAACGGATTATTAGAGGAGGTGAACAAATGAGTTTCATTCAAACAGTACTATTACTACTCGGTACATTGCTTTTAATAGCATTTACTGTCGTTGTTTTAGTCGTATATTTCGGACGGAAACTGTATTTTTCATGGACGAAGCCATATAAAAAAGCGCAAGATTCTTTAGATAAGTTATCAAACAAATCAATACCGTTTCTACAAGAATTTACACAACACCCACTGTTTTATCGCTGGATTCGCACCGAAGGAAAGAAAGAACAAAATATACTAAATACTCTATTCTGTGCATCAGGTCAACGTACGAGAGAACAAGTCTTCTCGATGTTACCGAAAGAAAAGCAGAAAAAAGTGCATGTAATGGCAAAAACTACGAAAAAGCTTACAAGTGAAGATATCGATGTGGCTGCGATGAAAGTGAAAGATTTCTTAAGACAAGAAACGCAGCAAACTGTAAAACCGACAGACTTATCATTTTATAAATTGTATTTTTATGACCGTTATCCAGACGCATTAAATACAATTCAAGCGTATAAACGCTCAATAAATCCTTCATTACAAAGAACGGTTGATGATATTACAATTTCAGTATTAAATGCACTTCCGTACTATCAAGAGCAACGCATGTTTGAACAACAACATAAACTTGAAACGTTCTTAATGAAAGATTTAACGGCCATGTTATCGTTGGTAGTACAATTACCACCTTCACAAAGACCAGAGAAGGAAGAAGAATTGAAAATCTACTTGGAAAATTTCAAAAAAGAAATGGAAGTAGTAGAGCGAGATATTCGCGACTCAATTGATCATGATTTAAATGTGAAGATGAGAGCAGCGACTGAGAAGTTTAAGAATAAATAACAAAAAGCGCCTTAAAAGCTAAGTATCACAGTTTTAAGGCGCTTTTTGTTATGAGATTTTATTTTGCTCTAACGGTAGTATGACTAGAAGCCACACTTTCATTATGCAATCGATCAACTGCAGTTACGACATACGTATACATTTCTCCAGAAATAACGGTTTTATCTACATAAATTTCTCCAAGTTTTGTTTTTCTTACAGTAGTAAGTAAATTTTTAGGATTTTGTATATCCACTTCATTTTGCCCATTCGCGCGGTAAATAGCGTAATAAGCAGAATCATTATCTCTATTATCAATGATACCGATTGCAATACCTTCATTTCTTGGAATGGCACCTTTTAATGTCGGTTGTTTTGGTGGATCATGATCAATCCAAGGCATAGGCGGGATTAATGCAGGATGTATATATATGTCTTTTGAGAGTCTATCTTTAACTCCAAGTGGATTGTTATTAATATCTTTTAAGCTAAAATGCATACTACCTTTTATTTCAGGATATAGCCGGTTTAATGTAATTTGTCTTGGATATTCTTCTAGATCAGACCAAGCAGGGACGGAGTTATTATTAATTTTATAGGCCGCTTGACCGATGTATAGATGAATCGGTTTGTTATTTGTTTCTTTAACCCACCAATCTACTAATATGTCATATGCAGCTGGGGTGAAACCTATATTCCAATATATTTGCGGTGTAATGTAGTCAATATATCCTTTTTGTATCCACTCACGTGTGTCAGCATAAAGGTCATCATAGTTTCTTTGGCCTGCGGTTGTGTTAGAGCCAGTCGGATCGTCAGCTATATTTCGCCATACACCGAACGGACTAATGCCAAACTTTACGTATGATTTTTCTTGTTTTATAGCAGTATTTAAATCTTTTACAAGTTCATTTACATTGTTACGTCGCCAATCTTCTATATTTGTAAATTTACCGTTATTATATGTTTCGTATGTTTTCTGATCTGGAAATTCTTCACCGGCTACTTTATATGGGTAAAAATAATCATCCATATGCAGCGCATCAATATCGTAATTTTGTACGATTTCTAAAGCACCTTCTGTTATAAATTTTTTCACTTCTGGAATACCGGGATTGTAATATAACTTTCCGCCATAAGGTACAACCCAATTGGGGTGTTGCCTTGCAGGGTGATTATTTGATAATCGATTTATATCAGTGTGATTCATCGTTATTCGATATGGATTAATCCATGCGTGGAATTCTATATTTCTTTTGTGTGCTTCTTCAATCATAAATGCAAGTGGATCGTATCCGGGGTCTTTTCCTTGTGTACCCGTAATGTATTCAGACCAAGGGCCGTAATTTGAGGGATAGAAAGCATCAGCTGTTGGTTTAATTTGTACAACAACTGCATTCATACCAGTGCTTTTTACATCGTCTAATAATCTTATAAATTCTTGTTTCTGCTTTTCAATAGGTAAGCCAGTTTTTGTGGGCCAATCAATATTCAGAACTGATGCGATCCATACAGCACGTAATTCATGTTTTTTGTACGTAGTATTTACTTCAGCATAAGTAGAGTGAGGGGAAATGAAAGAGAAAGGGATGAACAAGATGACGATACAACATATCATTAATAAACGTTTAACGATCATTTATACGCCTCCCTATCATATGATTATTTAAAATAATATCTGAGGTGAGGTTGGCCTTGCAATAGAGAAAATTACACATTGAAACATTAATTTAATAGGAAAAATATTTTTAATGAAATTTACTTTCATTATAACTAAATTCATTTACTACTTCATATGCTTGTTAGTAAAGTGAAACTTCCTTTCATTTGAAGGGTAATAAATTATAAGTATAGGAGGATTAATAAATGAAGGTTTTGTTTGTCTGTTCTGGAGGAATGTCCAGTGCAATTGTTGTAAACGCTTTAAAAAAAGAAGCGGAGAAAAATGGTTTGAACATGGAAGTGCATGCAATTGGAACGAATGAGGTAGAGGAAGAAGTAAAGAATGGCTGGGATGTCGTAATGGTGGCACCTCAAATAAGACACCGATTTGACTCTGTAAAAAAATTTGCAGAGGAGGAATCTATTCCGTGTGGCATCATTCCACCGCAAGCATACACGCCGCTTGGAGGCCCGACTTTATTAAAAACTGTAAATGAATTAATCAGTTAGGGGGAAGCGTTATGAATAAGTTTGTCACGTTTCTTGATAAAAACTTATCTGGCCCGATGGCAAGGCTTTCTGAGCAGAGGCATCTACAAGCAATCCGTGATGGAGTTATTTCGGCGTTACCATTTATTATAGTAGGAAGCTTCTTTTTAATAGTAGCATTTCCACCACTGCCGAAAGATAGTTTCATATCGGTTTGGGCATTAAAGAATCAAACAAGTATATTAATACCATATCGTTTAACTATGTTTATTATGTCCTTATATATAGCATTTGGAATAGGATATAATTTAGCGAAAAGTTATAAATTAGATGCTTTATCAGGAGCACAGCTTGCGGTATGTTCACTACTTTTAACATTAACGCCTGAGTTAATTGATAAAAAAGGATTTATGCTTCCAATGACAAACCTCGGAGGTCATGGATTATTTGTGACGATGATTGTCTCTATTTTATCAGTTGAGATTTTAAGATTTTGTAAGAAGAATAACGTAACGATAAAAATGCCAGAACAAGTACCACCGTCAGTATCACGTTCATTTGAAGCACTTATACCTGCAGCATTCGTTATTATTATTATGAGTCTTATTACAGTCGTTTTTAAAGTTGATTTACATTACGTTGTAGATAAACTAGCCGCACCGTTAGTAAAAGCTGGTGATAGTTACTTTGGCGTTATTATACCTGTATTTTTAATTACGTTTTTCTGGTCTTTCGGGATACACGGAGTATCAGTTGTAGGTACTGTGGCAAGGCCGCTTTGGGATGTGTATTTAGGAAAGAACGGTGAAGCTGTAGCAAGTGGAGCGAGTCATTTTCCGTTTATTGCACCAGAACCGTTTTATCAATGGTTTATTTGGATTGGTGGTTCGGGCGCAACGTTAGGGCTTGTGTTAGCTATGATCGTATTTGGTCGATCAAAATATTCGAAAGCATTATCGAGAACGTGTATTGTTCCGGGGATTTTTAATATAAATGAACCGGTTATATTCGGTTTGCCGATTGTATTAAATCCAATTTTAATTATTCCTTTCGTCATTACACCGTTAGTAACAGCTACTATAGCTTATGCTGCAACAGCGATGGGATTTGTAACACCAACGCATATTATGCCGCCATGGACATTACCTGCTCCAATTGGTGCTTATTTAGCAACAGGTGGAGATTGGCGTGCGATTGTATTAGTTTTTATAAATATAGCAATATCGTTCCTTATTTATTTACCATTCTTTAAAATGTACGACAAAAATATGCTTGAAATTGAAAAGAATGGTGACGGGGAATCTGTTAATCCTTAATCTGCATGCTGTTATTTTGAGTGATAGACTTTTTGTCTATCACTTCTTTCACATTAAAACTAGAAAGGGGGAAATAGAATGAATATAAAATTTAGTTATAAAGGCGTATTTTTATTATTATTTGGAGTGATTTGTGCAAATTTACTTTTTGTCCCTTTATTAGGCATGCTAAATCTATCACAAATGCATAGTATCTGGCTCGTTACAAGTATTGCGGCAAGCGTTTTGCTTACGGTAGTTGTTTCTTTCATTGATGGATCGTTTGCATCGAAAGCTCAGTTGTTTTTTAGATTTATATTGTTTTCGATTGGTTGTACGTTCGTTACTTACATGATTGTTTTTTAGTAAATAGGAGGTCATGCACGTTATGTATATTGCAGGGGTAATGTCTGGTACTTCATTAGATGGAATAGATGTAGCGCTCGTTCATATAGAAGGAAGTGGTGTAGATTCTAAAATCGAACTCATCCATTTTACTACTGTTCCATTTTGTAATGATATGAAAAATGAGATCCAACAAGCGTTATCAATTGAAACTTCGAATGTCCAACTTATATGTAGTTTAAATTTTAAACTTGGTTTATGCTTCGCCAATGCTGTAAAGGAAGTTTGTAAAGAGGCCAATTTTCCTTTGAGACAATTAGATTTAATAGGCTCTCACGGACAAACGATTTATCATCAGCCAAAGCAAGAAGGAAATATTATTTCTTCAACATTGCAAATTGGGGAACCAGCAGTAATAGCATATGAAACGAACACGACAGTTATCTCGAATTTCCGAACGATGGACATGGCGGCAGGGGGACAAGGTGCACCACTTGTACCATATTCAGAGATTATTTTATATCGGCATCAAACTAAAAATAGACTACTACAAAATATTGGCGGGATTGGTAATGTTACAGTGGTTCCAAGTAAACGAAGTAATGAGAGTGTTATTGCTTTTGATACTGGACCAGGGAATATGATAATTGATGAAGTATGTCAAAGGTTATTTCAGTTGTCATATGATCAAAATGGTAAGATTGCAAAACAGGGAGTAGTTGTAGATGAAATTTTGACTTATTGTATGAACCATCCATTTTTGAACGTGAAACCACCAAAATCAACAGGTAGAGAACAGTTTGGAGAAGCGTTTGTGACTGAATTATTGAATCGATTTGAAAAGCATAGTAGAGAAAATATATTGGCAACTGTCACAATGTTTACAGCAAGTTCAATTGTTCATCATTATCAGGAATTTATTTTTCCGTATTATGAAATCGATGAAGTAATTTTAGGCGGGGGCGGAAGTTATAATCGTACACTTGTTGAAATGATACGATTTGGATTAAAGGAAGAAAAATGCAAAATATTTACTCAAGAAGATTTAGGCTATTCCTCAGCGGCGAAAGAAGCGATCGCCTTTGCGATTTTAGCAAACGAAACGTATCATCGTAATCCGAGTAATGTGCCGAGCGCAACAGGTGCAAAGCAATCTGTAGTTTTAGGGAATATAACATTCCCTCCAATTTGAAGAGAATGAGGCGAATATATGAAGTATATGATTGGAGTAGATGGCGGGGGAACGAAGACAGAAGCAATTGCATTTGATAAAGACGGTAACGAATTTGCAAGAGCTACAAGTGGATTTGGAAATATATTAATAGATTTTGAAGAAGCTCTTGTGCATATTATGGAAGTGATTGATCAATGCCAGAAAGGGTTATTAAAGGGGGATTGCGTTTGTATTTGTTTAGGATTAGCGGGTGTAAGTGGAGCAAATACAAATGAATTAACATTACGTCTAAAAAAGAAGTATGGAACACCAATTGAAGTATTCAATGACGCAATGATCGCACATGCAGCTACTTTAAAAGGGAATGACGGAATTTTAACAATTGGTGGTACAGGTGCGATTTGTCTTGGAAAGAAAGGAGAAGCGTATGAGTATAGCGGTGGATGGGGACATATTTTAGGTGATGAAGGAAGTGGATATTGGATTGCATTACAATCTTTAAAGAAAATGGCAATTCAATTTGATCAAGGAATCAGTCTTTGTCCATTGAGTTTGAATATTCAAAGGCAGTTTCAACTTTTGACACCGTCTCATATAAAAAGCTTAGTATATACTTCTTCTAAAGATAAAATTGCAGCAATCGCGCCATTAGTTATTCAGGAAGCGAGAAATGGAAATGATGATGCACATGAAATTATAATGCAAGCTGGAAAGGAATTAGCAAGGATTACAGTAAATGTTTATAACAAGTTAAACTTTAAGCACTCAACGCCAATTGCAGTAAGTGGCAGTATATTGCGTTTAGTTCCTGAAATATTTGCTGTATTTAAGAAATGCTGTGAAGAAAGTATGAAAGAAATTATATTTGTATCACAAGCAGAAATGGCAGTGAAAGGAACATATTATTTAATGAGGGATATATATTTTTAAAAATAGCGTATGAGAATTTTTGTATGATTTGTAAAAATATGATGTTAAAATGTATAAAGGGATGTATATTAAAACGTACAATATACGTAGTAATTGAATATTGTATATGTAATCCCATGTAGAAAGTGAATGATTACATGATTAATAGTATGCAGTTTTTATATTTGGTGGCTTCTTATTTAATTGGAAACATCTTGACCGCTTATATAGTAACAAAATTGAGACATAACGTTGATATTAGGGGTGAAGGAAGCGGAAATCCTGGTGCAAGAAATATGGGGCGCGTATATGGAAAAGGGTATTTCATCGCTACATTTTTAGGTGATGCAATTAAAGGAGCAATCGTTGTTACTGTTGCAAAATATCTTTTTGAAGATCCTACATTCGTAATGTTAACATTATTGGCCGTTATTATTGGACATATTTACCCAGTTTTATTTAAAGGTAAGGGCGGTAAAGGTATTTCAACATTTATTGGAGGATTAATCGCATTTGATTATTTGATAGCGCTTACCCTTATAGGCATTTTTATTGTATTTTATTTAATATTTAAAGGATTTACGAAGCCAGGACTAATTACGATTGCTTGTTTACCAATTTGTATGATTCTTTATTCTTATTCTATTGTTACGACTATTTTAAGTGGAATGATTATTGTACTTATTCTATATGTAAATCGAGAATAAAATGAATGTTTAATAAGTGGGGATAATCTCCACTTATCATTTTTTATTAAATAGATAAAGGAGATAAGGCATGGGGTTAATTTATAAAGTTGCTGATCAAGATTGGGAATTTGAAAGTATACATAAATTAAATTATAAAACTTTTGTGGAAGAGATTCCACAACATGAAGAAACGAAAGACCAGTTTCGTATAGATAGGTTTCATGAAGAAAATACATATTTAATTTGTTTAGATGAGGATAGATTAGTAGGTATGGTCGCGGTGCGGGGAAAACGACCATTCTCGTTAGATTATAAAATTTCAAATTTAGATGTTTATTTGCAAGAGCATGGAGAAAAAGTGTATGAAATTCGTTTACTTTCAGTAGAACGTGAATATAGGAATGGGAGAGCGTTGTTAGGATTAATCCGTTTTCTACATCGTTATTTGCTTCTAAACGGATATGAATTAGCACTCATTTCTGCAACAACACGTGAACTAGCTTTATATGAGCAGATGGGATTCAAAGATTTCCATACGTTAGTTGGTACAGAAGCAGCAACCTACCAGCCAATGTATGTTACCCCTGCTATGTTTGAAGAATCGAGTGTTGGAAGTATTATGACGAAAGAATACACGTTTTTACCTGGTCCAGTAGACATTGAAGAGAACGTTCGAAAGGCATTTTGTACTAAGCCTATTTCGCATCGCTCTAAGTCATTTCAAGTGACAATGGACAATGTGAAAAAACGGTTACTTCACATGACAAAAGCAAAACATGTACAACTTATGTTAGGAACAGGGACGTTAGCCAATGATGCGATTGCTTTACAGTTACGTTCTTTAAAAGGGAAAGGACTAGTATTAACAAATGGAGAATTTGGAAATAGATTAGTTGGGCATGCAAAACGAGCACAGTTACATTTTGATACGTATAAAAAGGAAATGAGAGAGCCGTTTATTTATACAGAATTAGAAGAAATAATGACAACTGGAAATTATGAATGGCTTTGGTTTGTTCATCATGAAACATCTACTGGAATGTTAAACGATTTAAACGAGCTAAATACTCTTTGTAACGAGAATCAAATGAAACTATGTGTAGATTGCATAAGCTCAATTGGAGCAATACCAATAGACTTGAAGGATGTGTATTTTGCAAGTGGTGTTAGCGGTAAAGCGATTAAATCATATACAGGAATTTCTTTCGTTTTTCATAACCACATTGTAAAAATAAACGAGGCTGTGCCGGCCTATATGGACATTGGCATGTATGAAGAAAATGAAAGCATTCCATACTCACAATCATGGAATTTAATTTATGCATTGCAAGAAGCGTTGAAGAGATTTGAAGATGAAAAGGCATTTGTAAAAATTAAAGAGACATACGATTATGTTGAAGAAGTTATTACTGATATGGGCTTAAAGCTTGTTTCACCTAAAGAACATGCCGCGCCAATTATACTTACTATTGTATTGAGCGAAGATCATTCTTCTAAAGTAGTAGGCGATGCATTAGCATTACAAGGATACATCGTTCATTATGAGTCATCTTATTTACAAAAGAATAATTGGATCCAAATTGCATGTTTAAATCATTATAAAGAACGTGATATGAAGAGGATGTTGAATTGTTTGCAAATGTGTTTATTTCAGAGTGGGGTACAAATATAAAGACTTTTTCTTTTCGTATAAAGGAGCTACGACTTACGAAAACTTAGGAATAGAACATTGGAAGAGGTGTAAGTATGATAACTAGAAAACTACCATTACATATAGACAATATTAAAAAAGCTCACAAGATTCTAGATAGAAATGCTCGTAAAACGCCATTAGTAAAATCTTTTTACTTGACTAGTAAAACGGGCGGAGAAATTCATTTGAAATTAGAAAATATGCAATTAACGGGTTCTTTTAAATTTCGTGGCGCATTTAATAAAATGTCGCGGCTCACGGATCAAGAAAAAGAAAGAGGTGTAATTGCATGTTCAGCAGGTAATCATGCACAAGGAGTTGCATTATCTGCTCATTTACTCGGTATTAAGAGTAAAATTGTTATGCCAATTTCTGCACCGCAGGCTAAAGTCGAAGCAACTAGAGGATATGGATCTGAAGTAATTTTACATGGTGAAACATTTGATGATGCAAAGGCAAAATGTGAAGAAATTATAAGGGAAACAGGTGAGACATACTTACATCCATATGATGATGTAGAGGTAATGGCTGGTCAAGGTACAATTGGATTAGATATTCTTGATGATATGTGGGATGTAGATACTGTCATTGTACCAATAGGTGGAGGCGGAATTATTTCTGGTATTTCTGTAGCATTAAAATCTTTTAATCCATCGATTAATATAATTGGTGTCCAAGCAGATAATGTTCATGGAATGAAGGCATCTTACGATAAAGGAGCAATCGTAGAACATTATGAGGCGCCTACTATTGCAGATGGTTGCGCTGTTAAAATACCAGGGGAATTAACATTTGAAATTGTAAAAGAATTAGTAGATGATATTGTAACTGTATCAGAAAAAGAACTGGAAGTAGCGATGAAAGATTTATTACAACGTGGGAAAGCTGTTGTAGAAGGTGCAGGTGCATTAGCAACTGCTGCACTTCTTGCAGGAAAAGTTGATAGCTATATAAAAGGAAAAAAAGTAGTAGCGGTTATATCTGGTGGGAACGTGGACTTACAGCGCATATCAAGTGTATGTGAGCACTTTTTTGTCGCTAATGAAGTGAAATAGTTTTATGAAAGAAGAGCTAAGAGAAATAATTTTAGCTCTTACTTTTTGTCTACTGTTTATTGTAAGTAGCAATAAATTTGCTGTTTAATGAATTGTTTTATTTAAGCGCCAATTTTTACACATATCTTGAATGTTACAATAATTATTTCAATATTGTCGAAACGTAAGCAGAAATTTAATATAATAGTTTTAATGTACTAATGAGCGGTGAGGAGGGCAGGTCATGAATAAAGAAGGACAGGTCATGAACGGTTTCAGGGAATTATATAATAAGCTGGTTTGGCTTAATAAAGATAAGATGGAAGAAGGTCTTAAAGGTTTTAAGTCTTCTGAAGTCCACTGCATTGAATATATTGAAAATAATGTGGATTCTAATGTGACACAACTTGCAGAGGCTTTTTATGTGACTCGCGGTGCTATAAGTAGAATGACTAAGAAGCTCATACAAAAAGGCCTTATTGAAAGCTACCAAAAGTCGGAAAATAAGAAAGAAATTTATTTTAGGCTTACCGAAGAAGGGAAAGAAATTTATAAAATCCATGAAGATCTGCACAAAGAGTTTCAAGAGCGGGATAAAGCTGTATTTGAGCAAGTAACTGAAGAAGAATTCGACAGTATAATTAGTTTCGTGGAAAAGTATAGTAGACATTTGGATGCAGAAATAAAGAAACAAGGTATACATATTAAATCCTAATACATTTTAATAATGAAATGGCAGCCTTACTCTAATGAGAATAGGCTGCTTTTTTATTATGTTATTTTTGTTGACTAATCAACAAAACGGAGTTATCATTTTGTTGACACGACAACAAAATGTTTTAAGGAGAGAAGTTAAATGTCTATATTTAGATCACAAAATGAAAGGAAAACTGAAAAAAGCATAGATAAACATGCTTTACTATTCGGACTTATTTCTGTATTTCTTTGTGGTATAGGTTTCAGTATTATCATGCCTGTAGTCCTATTCTTAGTACAGCCATATACAAGTAATCCGGAAGAACAAGCATTAGTTGTTACACTACTAACTTCCGTATATGCGGCTTGCGTGTTTTTAGCTGCCCCAGTACTCGGAGCTTTAAGCGATAAGTATGGCCGTCGTCCATTACTTTTAATATGCTTATTTGGTTCTGCAATTGGGTACTTAGTTTTTGGTATAGGAGGAGCTTTATGGGTACTATTTGCTGGACGCATAATAGAAGGAATAACAGGCGGGAGCATAAGTACTATCTTCGCATATTTTGCAGACATCATTCCAAAAGAGCAGAGAACGAAATACTTTGGATGGGTGAGTGCAGTTGTAGGTGCGGGAACTATCATTGGCCCCACTATTGGGGGATTACTTGCCAAGTTTGGTGATACTGTACCTATGTATTTTGGAGCAATCATAACGTTAATAAATGTTGTATATGGGATCAAATATATGCCTGAGAGTCTTGACAAAAATAATAGGTTAAAAGAGATTACTTTTGTAAGGTTGAATCCTTTTGCACAGCTAGCAAACATACTTTCCATGAAAAATTTAAAATGGTTACTTGTCTCAGCGTTTTTACTTTGGATACCTAACGGATCTTTACAAGCAATTTTCACGCAATTTACAATGGATACTTTCAGTTGGAAACCTGCACTAATCGGACTTATGTTTTCAATTTTGGGCTTTCAAGACATTGTTTCACAAAGTTTTATAATGCCAAAGCTTTTGATCCAGCTTAGTGATAAACAAATAGCAATTCTTGGGATGGTTTCGGAGATTATAGGATACAGTTTTATTGCGGCATCAGCTTTGTTTTCACTCTATCCACTACTTATCGTTGGAATGCTGATGTATGGTTTTGGGGATTCAATTTTCGGGCCTTCATTCAACGGGATGCTTTCAAAGTCTGGCGGTTCTAGTGAACAAGGAAGGATTCAAGGGGGAAGTCAATCTATTCAAGCTTTAGCAAGAATGATTGGTCCTATTATTGGAGGGCAAATCTATGTATCGCTTGGTCATGCTGCACCTGCTTTTATGGGTATGATCCTTATAGTCGCGGCAATAGCAGTTTTGTATAAGGGGACACATGCAACTGTATAACAGATAGATATAAGAACAAATAAAAGGGTGTCAGAACTTAGGAACACGTGCTGACACCCTTTTTGTTTACGGTTTGAGAGCTAAGAGAAATGCTTTTGTTTAGGGATTTATTCTGCAATGCTCTCATAGTGAAGAGTAATATTCAGTGAGGTTGAACTATCATTAATTACAGTTAGCTTTTTTTGAAAGTAAAAAGGTATGTAAATGACTAGTTAGTTTAATTATGCTTGTGCTGAAGTAAATAATGACTCCATTTTTACCTTGCTCTTCTCTCGAATTTCAGCATCTGCATGGCGCATAACATATTTATGCGCTACAGCGATTGCTAAAACATCATCTAATAAGCCAATCCCAATAATAGCAGCTATATCTGGAATGAAATCAATTGTTAATACGTAATAAGATAAAGCGGCTAATATTATGAATTTCGCTTTAGTAGGTAATTCTTTCTTTTTCATTGTGTAGAATAAGATAATACTTTCATATACGCTGGATTTACCGAGGTTTACAGAGCTTTTTTTGAACTTTTTCCAAAGTGTCTGTTTCTCCATATAAATACTCCTTTTACAAAAACATAGATTTTTTAAAAGGATAGACAAAGAAGTGAGAGATTAATCAATGTTATTGTTTTTCTTATTATATATTTCCATAAAAATAGGGGATTACCTGTTCAAAATAATATAATGTGGATTATGCCACGATTCACAGTGTTCCGTTACATAGTATATATATTGTAAAATGTATGTGTATGATTTAGTTATTATCATGCATTTTATAAGCGGTATGGGGGAAGAAAAATGAAAATAATAGAACTACCAATTGAATTCGAATTTAACGGGCAAAAACAATGTATTTATCCAAGTTTAATTATATTACATAATGAATTAACGTTAGTCGATACAGGATATCCAAGTTTTTTACCTTTAATTGAAAATGCAATATTAAAACATGGATATGAGATGAAAAACTTAAAGAATATAATTATTACCCATTATGATGACGATCATATAGGGGCTTTATATGATTTCAAAGTGAAATATCCTCACATTAATATTATTGCTAGTGAAATTGAATCTAACTATATTAGTGGTGATATAAAATCAGAAAGGTTAGTTCAAGCTGAAGAAATGTTAGAACGTATGCCAAATGAAGAAAAAGAATTTGGTAAATGGTTTATACAACAGTTAAAAAATATAAAACATATTTCCGTCGATGAAAAAGTGCATGATGGTCAAATGATTTTGAATAATGAATGTCAAATAGTAGCGACGCCAGGACATACTTCGGGGCATATTTCATTATATTTTCCGAATTTAGATTGTGTAATTACGGGAGATGCTGCTGTTCAAGAGAATCGTGAGTTAGTAATAGCTAATCCGGATTTTTGCTTAGATATAGAAAAAGCGGAAGAGTCATTAAAGAGGATTAAAGACCTTAAAGCTGTAAAGTATTATTGCTATCATGGAGGGGAATTCAATATATAAAATAATAAAAAACCGATCTTTCTTATATAGAAAAGATCGGTTTTTTAATTCATAGATTCTGCAATTTGAATTAAATCCTTTACGTTATATTTTCCTTGTATATAGCGTTTGTTACCAATTGCAATTGTATATTGAAAACCATTCTGCTGAAAGATAAGCTCATATGCTGAATCAAAATGAGGATAATATAATGCTTTTATATTATTTTTTAAGCTGTAGAACTTAGCTCCCCTAAGTACATAGAAGCCTAATTTGTTTTGAACTGGTGAAACAGTGATTTTAAAAATCCCATTAATATCTTCATGGTAGTATTGGAGGTTTAAGTAATCGTTATAGATGTACCCTTGAAATTCGTGAATTTCGAACGGGAATTTTGTAGGAGTAAGTATATGTTCCTTACACTTCATTTCATATTCTTTTACGATAGTAGCTTCTTTCATAAGTGGATTCCCATCATAAATTTGATTGATTTGAGATATTTTATTATTTTTTGTTACTATTTCTAAAATGAAACCGACAGTAAATTCATCATTAGTGCCTTTGAAATAAGAAATAAGAATTGTAGTATCTTCTTTTGGAGATGGTACTATTTTAATTTCATGAATAGGTTTTTCCTTTTGGAAAGTAGGTAGTTCAACTCCTTCTGTTACATATGACTGCATTAATTTTTTATCATTTTTGAGTAAAGCTTGTTTAAATTCACTTACCACATTTGTTCGAGATTTTGCCATAATAATTGAGGTCGACTGAAAATATAGTAAGAAAAATATGCAAAATATCTTTATGAATGTAGTGTTCAATTCCATCACCCTTTAACTATGTTTCCGTAAATTTGAAATATATATGTATAGGAGGGGAGAAGATGAGTTTATTGCTTGATGTAATAATGGATATAATTTTGTTTTATCCTCGAAATGACATGAAATTGAAACACCATATTGCAAAATTAAGTGAATTAGAGTGGTTTCGAAATCTACATGAAGATCCGAAGTATACAAGTTTAATTTGGAGTAATAGAAAAATTAAAAAGTATATTTTGTCTTCTACTAACATGGAAGCATTAATAAAATCTGAGAAAAAGCAAAAAGAATTTGTTCATCTAGTACAGGATGAATATAAAAAAAGAAGATAAGAATTTTTTTATTTTTCATATTTGGCGAAACAAATGGTACAATGAAAGCTAATGTGAAAAATAAGGAAAAGAAGTGGTCTATTTGAAAAACTTTTTAGAATTAGGAATTAGTGAAACTTTTAATCATACATTACGTGAAAATGGAATTACAGAAGCAACACCAATTCAAGAAAAGGCAATTCCAGTTATTCTGTCAGGTAAAGATATTATTGGGCAGGCGAAAACTGGAACGGGTAAAACGTTAGCATTTGTGTTACCGATTTTAGAAAAAATCAATCCAGAGTGTAGTGATGTTCAGGCTTTAATTGTTGCACCAACAAGGGAACTAGCTCTGCAAATTACAACTGAAATTAAAAAAATGCTTGTTCAAAGAGAAGATATTAATGTACTAGCGATTTATGGTGGGCAAGATGTAGCACAACAATTGAGAAAATTAAAAGGTAATACACATATTGTTGTTGCAACACCAGGACGATTATTAGATCATATACGACGCGAAACAATTGATTTAAGTAATCTTTCAACGATTGTACTAGATGAAGCGGATCAAATGCTTTATTTCGGTTTCTTATATGATATTGAAGATATTTTAGATGAGACACCAGGTAGTAAACAAACGATGTTATTCTCAGCAACGATGCCAAAAGATATTAAAAAATTGGCGAAGCGTTATATGGATGAGCCGCAAATGATTCAAGTACAAAGTGAAGAAGTAACGGTAGATACAATTGAGCAGCGTGTCATTGAGACGACAGATCGTGCAAAGCCAGATGCACTTCGTTTTGTTATGGATCGTGACCAGCCATTTTTAGCAGTTATTTTCTGTCGTACAAAGGTTAGAGCAAGTAAGCTTTATGATAATTTAAAAGGATTAGGTTATAATTGTGCTGAACTTCATGGTGATATACCTCAAGCGAAACGTGAAAGAGTTATGAAGAGTTTCCGCGAAGCTAAAATTCAGTACTTAATCGCAACGGATGTAGCAGCTCGTGGACTTGATGTAGATGGTGTAACGCACGTATTTAACTTTGATATCCCTGAAGATGTAGAAAGTTATATTCACCGCATTGGCCGAACAGGACGTGCAGGTGGATCAGGTCTTGCAATTACGTTCGTTGCAGCGAAAGATGAAAAACATTTAGAAGAAATTGAAAAAACGCTTGGTGCACCAATACAAAGAGAAATAATCGAACAACCGAAGATAAAACGTGTAGATGAAAATGGAAAACCGGTACCAAAGCCGGCTCCAAAAAAATCAGGTCAAAATCGTCAAAGAGATAGCCGCGAAGGTTCAAGAAGTGAATCAAGACGTGATTCGAGAAATAGCTCGAGAAGTGATTCAAGAAATGAAAATAACCGATCATTTAATAAGTCAAGTAATAAAAAAGGTAGTACAAAGCAAGGTCAGCAAAGACGTGGCCGTTAAAGTATGAAATGGTAATCTGGATGAAGAGATATATCGTTTGTTAATAGAGAAATCGCTATATAATAAAAAATCCTGATATAATTATTAATGCAGAAGGAGTCACAAAAATTTGTGGCTCTTTTTGTATTTAATAATAGGTTGGCGTGCATTTGCACCATAAGAGTAAAGTTTATAATTTCATTTACCGTATTTAAAATAATTTAAAGAATAAAGAAAAAATTAAAATGTGGAGCCTTTATTCGTCTGAAAGTTCAAAAAGATATATAATAATTTTCTGACCATTAATTCATGGAGGGGTATTAATGAAAACTGAAACGTTACACACACAAGAAGACATTTTAAAAATGCTTGATTCATTATTAAGACCTGCAGAACCATTTTGGAATGAGTTTTATGAGAATAGAGAAAAGGATGTTCCGTTTTTTGAAAATGTTCCAGATGAGAATCTAGTTTCGAATATACAAAAAGAGAGAGTTTCAAAAGGGAAGGTATTAGAACTTGGATGTGGTCCAGGTAGAAATGCCATTTATTTAGCGACTCAAGGATTTGATGTAACAGCAGTGGATTTATCTGTAGAAGGCATTAACTGGGCAAAAGAGAGGGCATTGGCAAAAGGGGTAGAAATTCATTTTATTTGTAATTCAATTTTTAATTTAGAGGTTCAAAACGAATTTGATTTTGTATATGATTCGGGCTGTTTGCATCACATTCCACCGCATAGAAGAATAAATTATGTGGATTTAATTAAAAACTCATTAAAATCGGGTGGTTATTTCGGATTAACATGTTTTGCAGCAGGCAATTTAGATGAGCGAAATGGATCAGAAATAACAGATTGGGACGTATATAGAGAATGGAGTCTACAAGGTGGTCTTGCATACTCGGAAGAAAAGTTAAGAGAGATATTTAAAGAATTTGAGGTAATTGAGATTAGAAGGATGAAACAAATGAAACAACCGAATGAAATGTTTGGAGAATCATTTCTTTGGACAGCATTATTTAAGAAGAAATAAGAAAGTAGATAATTGACAAACTCATCGTTTTTATAGACAATACACTTATAGGAATGTACGTTCGGTTTTTTGGCCGACTTATGTTTTACATAAATATATAACAAGGGGCTGTCTCCATATGAGTAACACAAATCAAAAAATTACTACGTTTTTAATGTTTGAAGGCAAAGCTGAGGAAGCAATGAATTTTTATACGTCGCTATTTGATCAATCGGAAATTGTAAGTATTTCTCGCTACGATGAAAATGGACCTGGTAAAGAGGGAACTGTAATTCATGCAGCTTTTACGCTAAATGGCCAAGAGTTTATGTGTATTGATAGTTATGTAAATCATAATTTTACATTCACTCCAGCTATGTCTCTTTATGTAACTTGTGAGACAGAAGAAGAAATTGAAACGGTCTTTCATAAACTAGCGCAGGATGGAGCAATTCTCATGCCTTTAGGTTCTTATCCGTTTAGTAAAAAGTTTGGCTGGTTAAATGATAAGTATGGTGTATCTTGGCAGTTAACTCTTGCTGAATAAAAAAGAAAAAGCGTAGCTTATTTGTTTAATGGATTTAGTTAAAAGCTTGAAAAATGAAATAACATAAAAAAGCGTTCCAACTGTCAACAGTTTTGGAATGCTTTTTTTGTGGAAATGAGTTGTTTAAAACTTACCAATTCTACGATTATTTTAAATGAATGGAATGGATGTATATTTTTGTGTCTTTTTAGAATTTTTAGTAATTATTAGTATTTATCTGTTAATATAAATGTAAACAACTATGTATGAACTATCAGGCAGGTTAATAGGAAAAGGAAAGTATAAATAGTTAATAAGCTTACACATTGAATGCCACTAGATCGTTTGGAGGACTAATCGCAATGGATACTACACAACAAAACAGTAATGCATGGGATAAGAAGGTTGAAGAAGGTTCTAGATACACGCAGCCTGTAAGTAGCGAGATTATTGAGAAAAGCAAATCAGGTGAATGGGAGATTACAGTCACTACGGAAAAGTCAGTTCCTAGAGAGTGGTTTCCAAAGTCATTAGATGGATTAAAGATACTTTGCTTAGCGTCAGGTGGTGGACAACAAGCACCTGTTCTAGCTGCTGCTGGAGCAGATGTAACAGTTACTGATATATCTAAGAAGCAATTGGAACAAGATGAAAAGGTAGCAAAACGGGATGGTTTGACTTTAAAAACCGTACAAGGAGATATGTCAGACCTTGGTGACTTTGAGGATGAATATTTTGATATTGTTGTAAATCCTGTCTCTAATTTGTTTGTAAAAGATGTTCATCTTGTATGGAATGAAGTTTCTAGGGTTTTAAAGAATAAAGGTATTCTTATTGCTGGATTTACAAATCCATTACTATGGATCTTTGATGATAACCAAGAACAAAAAGGTATTCTTGATGTTAAACATTCAATTCCTTCATCAACATTGGATTATTTACCAGAGGATGAAGTTCAAGATTACATCGATTCAAATCAAACAATAGAATATGCGCATACTTTAGAAGACCAAATCCAAGGCCAAATTGATGCTGGTTTTGCTATAACAGGTTTTTATGAGGATGATTTTGGTGGAACAAGGATATTAGATAAGCATATTAAAACATTTATTGCGACAAAAGCTATAAAGTTAAAGATGGATTAAGAATTTTTACTTGTCGCACAGGGTGTTAGTCGAAGAAGGCTCTTAAAATAGAAAAGGATGGTACTTTCCATCCTTTTCCTTTATGTATTTTGAGGGTCGAAACTATTCTCAAAACAAGTTTTACACTACCAATTGTATAATTAGTTTTTTTATATTAAGAATTTTGCTGACCGAATCTTTTCCCGAGTTTAGCTAACAATTCAGGTTGATCGCTTTGGCTCATTATTACCTCAATAAAGATAAGTTGATTCTTATTAAAAGTTATATTTGTTAAGACTTCTGTTAACTCTGTTTCATTCTCCACTTTAAATGTTAGGCTTTTTTCTTCTGATCCGAATAGGTTCGGCAAGTTAGTATAATCCCACATCTGTATGTCATTATATGGTTGGTTTTGGCCGTGAATGGCACGTTCAACAGTGTATCCGTTGTTATTGATTAAAAATATAATCGGTTTTAAATTTTGACGTAGTATAGTTGATAACTCTTGGGCAGTTACTTGGAAAGAACCGTCACCAATAATTAAAATGTTGCGCCGTGATAAATTGGCGACCTGTGTACCAATTAGAGCGGGCAGTGTATATCCGATAGATCCCCATAACGGTTGTCCTACATATGCAGTGTTATTAGGTAGAGGGATAGCAGCACTACCAAAGAAAGGTGTTCCTTGCTCTACAATTAAGATGTCGTTTTCTTGTAAGAAATGGTACATTTGCTGCCAAAAACGTTTTTGTGTAATCATTTGTTCTTTTGGGTTAAACTCTTCAGTAATAGATAGTGATTCTGAAATAAATGGCTTAATATCAAGTGTTTCCTCATTGCGATGTTCAATTACATCACTTAACTGTTGTAAAACAGCTTTCATTACAACTGGTCCGTATTTTTTATCTATAATTTTCACAGTGTAGGGATGGATTTCTATAACTTGTTCTTTTGTAAAACCTTGTGTGAAGCCGCCTGTAATAGTATCAGTTAACTTCACACCAATACTAATAATACAATCCACTTTAAATTTTCATGTGGTACTACATCATCTAAAAAGGCAAGATTATAATCACCAGGAACCCCGAATGTATGTTCAATTCCTAATTCGTGTAGTCTATCCAATAAATATGTACTTACAGTATATTTTTTTCAAATGAATCATCTCCTAATTATGCAGTGAATGTTTCAATAGACTAAACAGGTTCTAATAAGTTGATTAAAATATTCATTACTAGATTGTGGTATAATTTACATACAGGGGGAAAGTAGATGACACAACATAAAGAAGAACAGATGAATGAAGCATTAGCATTATTTTATTTTGCATATAAAACATTTACTGAAAAGCCAGATGAAATTATAAAAGAATATGGCATTCAACGAGTACATCATCGAATTTTATTTTTTATCGCACGTTTTCCAGGGATAAGTGTAAATGAGTTATTATCATTATTAGAAATAAGTAAACAAGCTCTCCACGGGCCACTACGTCAACTTGTGGAAAAGGGCTTAATTGAGAGTAATGAAGCTACACATGACCGCCGTGTGAAACAGTTGTCTTTAACAGAACAAGGTGCAGATTTAGAGAAAAAATTGAGCGATGTACAAAGACAACAAATGGGCGCTATTTTTTCAAAATTTGGTGAATCATGTGAAGACAATTGGCATCAAGTTATGAATGAAATGGCAAATAGTCGATCAGGTTTTGATGCTTGGATATCAAAACGGGAAATACCAGTCGATCAAAAATAATGAAAAACTTCTGTTTTTATAGTTTGAAAAAGAACAAATTTTATCCATACATTTGGCAACTATCGTTTGGTTATAGAGTGAATGGATAAAAAGATACATTACTAGATACTTTATACGTGTACGCAATGGAACAATAAAATTCACATTTCCGAAAGGGGAATTATAATGATAAAACTTGTACTTATTCGTCACGGACAAAGTTTATGGAATCTTGAAAATCGCTTTACTGGATGGACAGATGTTGATCTATCAGAGAATGGATTAAGTGAAGCGAGAGAAGCAGGAGCAATATTAAAGAAAAACAGATATACTTTTGATGTGGCTTATACATCTGTATTAAAACGCGCAATTCGGACGTTATGGATTGTACTTCATGAGATGGATCTTACTTGGGTCCCAATACATAAATCTTGGAAGCTAAATGAAAGACATTATGGTGCATTGCAGGGGTTGAATAAAGATGAAACTGCTCAAAAATATGGTGAGGAGCAAGTTCATATTTGGAGAAGAAGTGTTGATGTAAGACCACCGGCTCTTACTGAAGATGATCCTCGATATGAAGCGACCGATCCAAGATATAAAACACTCAAAAAAGGTGAATTTCCATTAACTGAATGTTTAGAGGATACGGAGAAGAGAGTACTTGCTTATTGGCACTCAGAAATAGCGCCGATATTAAAAAATGGTAATAAAGTAATTATTTCATCACACGGTAACACAATTCGCTCGCTAGTAAAATACTTAGACAACCTTTCGAGTGATGGTGTAGTTTCATTAAATATTCCAACTAGTATTCCGCTTGTTTATGAATTAGACGAAAACTTACGTCCGATTCGTCATTATTATTTAAGTATGGATGGAGAAGTACCTGAAGGGGAAATTCCGAAACATATTTCTTTTTAATACGAAAATTTGAAATGAATGCTTGTCTACATATACAATATAGACTCATGGTAAAGTAAAATTTTAATCAGTGGGGGTCTTACTGCCCACAAATAGCAGGATAAAAGACGTGGTACCTTCTAATATATATGCGATGTAGCTAAATTTAGAAGCTTGTCCATGTCTTTTGTCATAAAGAGAGCAGCTTGCGCATGTAATGATATCGTGAGTAGTTTTTGAATGGAGGGTGATGTGATTAATGATCTCTAACATTCGAATTGGCTTATTTGTTTTAGCGATTGTCTTTGTAGTCCTTGTTTTCTTTTATTGGAAAAATGAGGAGTTGTACGAGGAGAAAAAGCAACGTATTAGAAAGACTTGGTATGGTTTGTTTATCATATCTGTCACCGTGTATTTCATGATAAAAGGAATTGATTTAACCCTCTGGAAAAATCTTTTAATGTTTACTGCAATGGTTATTTTTGTTGATATTGCGTTCATTTTAACGCCTAATATTTCAGAAATATGGGGTGCGAAATTTAGCGATATTGGCAAGACAGTTCAATCAATAAAACGATCATTAATTGCATCTAAAGCGAGAGGAGAAATATACACCACAATTATTCAAAATGTTAATCCAGCAGTATTCGGTACGATGGAATGGCATACGGAAGAAGAATATACAAAGAGCTTAAATGTATTTTTAGATTCATATGGGGAAAAAATTGGCGCGAAAATTGTTGTTTTTGAAGCGGCAAAGGAATTAAATACAAACTTTCGTGGTATTCGCTCGCAATTTAGTATTATCGTTCCGTTAGAACATATCGAGCAATTGAATGAGCAGAAAGCAGTGCAAGTAGAAAATGTCGGGATCATACCAGCAAAAATAGTAAGTGATGTTTTCATTGTTATTGATGGAAAGAAAAATAACCTGCAAGATCGGGATTTTGAAAATGTATATAATTTAACAATACATCATAGTTATTTTAGTAAATAAGGACAGAATCTTTTTCTGTCCTTTTCTTCTATACATAAATTAAAAACAAAATCCGACAAAGTTGAATAAAATTGGACAATCATTCCTACACTAGCATGTAGAGGTGATTGTAGTGGTAAAAGATTATGACAATGATTTTTTTAAAGAAGATAACGAAGATACAACAGATTTCTCTTTAATAAAAGGGGATGCGTTGCAGCAAGTAGAAGAATTAGAAGAAGAATTAAAAAGAAAATCATAAGTGTACACTCTTTCTACATTTGCTATATAATATAAATAAAAGGTTGTATCTTTTTGAAAAGGGGGAGAAGAGATGGCTGAAGTCAATGTACAAAAGTCTTCGTTTTTTAAAGAAAAAAAAGAAGAATCCAATACAGATTTCTCTCTTGTGAAAGGTGCATTAACGGAGAATATAAATCGGTTAGAGAAACTGATGAATAATAGTAGTTCAAAATATATACAAGTGAAAAGAACAAAAGAAAATGCATAGAGCATTTTCTTTTGTTTTTTATTTAATAGTAAACTTATCTTTTACTTTTTTAGGTAAATCTGTTTTCTGAATCTCTTCATAGGACTTTACTTCAATTGATGATATTTCATTTTTGCTATTATCATCTTGATCTACATAAAGGCGTAAAAACGCGTCTTCATTTAATTTATGGTCATTTTCTTTTTTTGTACTTCTAAATGTAATTTGTTTTTTGACACCATCTTCATGATATGCGGGCAGCGTATAGTTTCGTAAGTTTCTACCATCTACTTTTTCGATAGCTCCTTCGCCTTTTATCTGCATGTAATATACATCTTTACCAATTTTATTTAGTGACGCTCTCTCACAGCCAATAGTAAAACTAAAAAATAATAAACATAGTGTAATAATTGCTGCAAACTTTTTCATTTTCTTTATCTCCTTTAATGTGTTTCTTTAAAAAGTATACGACTATTATTAAATGAGAAAAATCGATATAGCTTACAACGCCCTTATAATGTTGTATGAGTGTTGTAAATAAAATGAACAATAAAAGTTAAAAGAAAGGTAAAATAATGAATCATGGTATAATGATAAAAGACTTACATACTATTTTTTCATTTTGAGAGGAGCTTGAAAAATGTATTCTACTTTAGAACAATTAACAAAGCACCCTGTATTTTATCATTTTGCAGAAATTTCAAAGATTCCTAGAGGATCAGGTAATGAAAAGGAAATTAGTGATTATTTAGTGGGCTTTGCAAAAGAGCGTAACTTAGAAGTCATTCAAGATGAAGCATTAAATGTCATTATTAAAAAAGAAGCAACAGCTGGTTATGAAAATGTACCAGCTATTATTATTCAAGGTCATATGGATATGGTTTGCGAAAAAAATCAAGCAACAGTACATGATTTTGAAAAAGATCCAATTGAATTACGAATCATTGGGGACATGTTATATGCAAATCAAACAACTTTAGGTGCGGATAATGGTATTGCAGTTGCGTATGCATTAGCTTTATTAGATTCAAAAGAAATTCCGCATCCAGCACTTGAAGTCGTTATCACTACTGAAGAAGAAACGACAATGGGCGGGGCTTTTGCTATTGAACCAAATCATTTTGAAGGAAAGATATTTATAAATATTGATTCTGAAGAAGATCATAAATTACTTGTAAGTAGTGCAGGTGGTGCGAAAGCTGTTGAAACAATTCCCGTAATTTGGGATGAAACACCAGCGAATATGGATGCATACCGTCTATATGTTGGCGGTCTAAAAGGCGGACATTCTGGTATGGAAATTGATAAACAACGCGGTAATGCGAACAAAGTATTAGGACGAGTGTTACGTGATTTATCAGCACATACGGAGTTTAACATAAGTGAAGTTCACGGCGGATTAAAAACGAATGCAATTCCGCGTGAAAGTGTAGCTACAATTTTAATTCGTACAGAAGATGTAGGGCAAGTAGAAGAAAAACTAGAATCATGGACACGTGTATTACAAGAAGAAATGCGTGCTGTTGATTCAGATGTTCATGTTACACTGACAAAATTGGATGAAACAGTTGAAAAAGTATTTGCTAAAGAGACACAAAAGCAGCTTATTTCATCATTATTCTTAATTCCGAATGGTATTCAAAGTATGAGCATGGATATTAAAGGTCTTGTAGAAAGCTCAACAAATTTAGGCGTTATTGAAACGTTGCAAGATGAAATTAAATTACGTAACGAAGTGCGAAGTTCTGTAAGTAGTTTAAAACAACATGTTGCAGAAGAAATCAAATATATTGCTGAATTAGTTGGTGCTACATTTGAAATAGAGTCAGAGTATCCAGAATGGCCATACAATCCAAACTCACAAATTCGTAATTTATTTGAAAAAGTACATCAAGAAAAATACAATAAAGAAATTGAAATCTTCGCTGTACATGCGGGGATTGAGTGTAGCGCATTCGTTCAAAAGATGCCTGAATTAGATGCAATTTCATTCGGACCAGACATCTTTAACGTCCACACTCCAGATGAACATATCAGTATCTCTTCTGTAGTGAATAACTGGGGATTCTTCGTTGATGTAATGAAGGGTACGAAAGAATTAGCTAAGTAATAACGACGAAATAAAAAGGAGCCTATAAAAATTAAAATGTACCCTATAGAATAGACACTTGAAAAAAGTCTATTCTATAGGGTATTTCTTGTATAATAAAAGGAAAATTGGGATCGGAGAATGTTGAAAATGACAAAAAAGCT
>NZ_JAKUFY010000055.1:0-34705 GCF_022663675.1 Bacillus cereus group sp. BfR-BA-01355 | reverse complement strand
TAAGCTCTCTAGCGCCGATGGTAGTTGGGACCTTGTCCCTGTGAGAGTAGGACGTCGCCAAGCAAAAACCTAAGTCGTTTCGACTTAGGTTTTTTTGTGTTTATTTTTATTTACCGAATGTTATAATTCATAAATTTAATAACGCTAAAGACGAAAAAAGAATGAAATAGAGACTTTTAAAATAGGACACATTATTTCTATCATAAGTATATATTTTAAATAATGAGATGCTATAAATAAGTATTCAATAATTACAACAATTACTGCGATAGAAAAAATAAATAGGATAATAGCGTAGTTCTTTCTTTCATGTTTATCCTCCTTAGAAATTAAATCGTTATAATAAAAGTTCTATTGATGTGTAGAATACAAGAGTGTACATATTTTGATTTAAAACATACTGAAGTACTATATAAACGATTATAAGTAAATAGATCTCTAGAAATATATATTCTAATTCCCTTTTCTTCTTGCATATAGTTGCAATTCTTCTTTTGAATATAACTAAAACACGAACGTTATTGACTACTAATAAAAAAACATTCGATTATTTATTGACATCGTTTATGAAATATTGTTAATATAGCCATAGAAACAATAATATAAGACCTCATATAATCGCGGGGATATGGCCTGCAAGTCTCTACCTAACGACCGTTATTCGTTAGACTATGAGGGAAAGTCACTCGGTATTTTTCTATTCACAAGGGATACGTATGCCTGAGTAGAGCGCTTTCTCTCATAGTAAAAGAGAAACTGTTCTATTTCAGGCTTTTTTTATTTGAATCGGGGGGATTCTAATATGAAATCACTAGTTGGAGTCATAATGGGAAGTACGTCAGACTGGGAAACAATGAAATATGCTTGTGACATTTTAGATGAATTAAATATACCGTATGAGAAAAAAGTTGTATCCGCTCATCGGACTCCGGATTATATGTTTGAATATGCAGAGACGGCTCGTGAACGTGGATTGAAAGTTATTATTGCTGGAGCTGGTGGAGCAGCACATTTACCAGGAATGGTTGCAGCGAAGACAAATCTTCCTGTAATCGGAGTTCCAGTTCAATCAAAAGCATTAAACGGCCTAGATTCATTATTATCCATCGTCCAAATGCCAGGAGGCGTTCCAGTTGCAACTGTTGCAATTGGTAAAGCCGGTTCAACAAATGCTGGATTACTTGCTGCACAAATACTTGGATCATTCCATGATGATATACATGATGCATTAGAATTGAGACGAGAAGCGATTGAAAAAGATGTGCGTGAAGGTAGTGAACTAGTATGACGAGAATCATTTTACCTGGAAAAACGATCGGCATTATTGGAGGCGGCCAGCTAGGAAGAATGATGGCATTGGCAGCCAAGGAGATGGGATATAAAATTGCTGTTTTAGATCCTATAAAGCAATCACCATGTGCACAAGTTGCTGATATTGAAATTGTTGCACCGTATGACGATTTAAAGGCAATTCAGTATTTAGCAGAGATAAGTGATGTTGTCACATATGAATTTGAGAATATTGATTATAGATGTTTACAATGGCTTGAAAAACATGCTTACTTGCCACAAGGTAGTCAGTTGTTAAATAAAACGCAAAATCGTTTTACAGAAAAGAATGCAATTGAGAAGGCTGGGTTACCAGTAGCAACGTATAGATTAGTTCAAAATCAAGATCAGCTTACAGAAGCAATTACTGAGTTATCATTCCCTTCCGTCTTAAAAACGACGACAGGTGGATATGATGGGAAAGGGCAAGTTGTTTTAAGAAGTGAGGCTGATGTTGAGACAGCAAGAAATCTTGTGGATAAAGCAGAGTGTATTTTAGAGAAATGGGTGCCTTTTGAAAAAGAAGTATCCGTTATTGTGATTCGTAGTGTAAGTGGTGAAACGAAAGTATTTCCGGTAGCGGAAAATATCCATGTAAATAACATTTTGCATGAATCTATCGTTCCAGCTCGCATTACAGAAGAGCTTTCTCAAAAAGCAATTGCGTATGCAAAGGTACTTGCGGATGAATTAGAACTTGTGGGAACACTAGCGGTAGAGATGTTTGCTACAGATAATGGTGAGATTTACATTAATGAATTAGCACCAAGACCTCACAATTCAGGACACTATACACAGGATGCATGTGAAACGAGCCAATTTGGTCAACATATTCGAGCAATCTGCAATTTACCTCTAGGAGAAACAAATTTGTTAAAACCAGTTGTCATGGTAAACATTTTAGGCGAACATATAGAAGGGGTCCTAAGACAAGTGAATAGATTAACCGGGTGCTATTTACACTTATATGGAAAAGAAGAAGCAAAAGCAAAGCGGAAAATGGGGCATGTTAATATTTTAAATGATAATATTGAAGTTGCTCTAGAAAAAGCGAAGAGTTTGCATATTTGGGACCATCAAGAACAACTGTTGGAGGGAAAAAGATGATTAGTCGTTATACACGCCCTGAAATGGGTGCGATTTGGACGGAAGAGAACAAATTTAAAGCGTGGTTAGAAGTTGAGATTTTAGCTTGTGAAGCATGGGCTGAGCTTGGCGATATTCCAAAAGAAGATGTTAAAAAAATTCGTGAACATGCATCATTTGATATTGATCGTATTTATGAAATTGAAAAAGAAACACGTCATGATGTAGTTGCATTCACTCGTGCTGTATCAGAAACGCCAGCACTAGGCGAAGAACGTAAATGGGTTCATTACGGTTTAACATCTACAGACGTAGTAGATACAGCATTATCTTACATCTTAAAACAAGCGAATGAAATCATATTAAAAGACTTAGAGAACTTTGTAAGCATTTTAGCTAACAAAGCGAAAGAGCATAAATACACAATCATGATGGGAAGAACACACGGTGTTCATGCAGAACCAACAACATTTGGTTTAAAACTTGGTCTTTGGTATGAAGAAATGAAACGTAACGTAGAGCGTTTCAAGCAAGCAGCTGATACAGTTCGCGTTGGTAAATTATCTGGTGCGGTTGGTACATATGCAAATATCGATCCATTCGTAGAAAAGTATGTTTGTGAAAACTTAGGATTAGAAGCAGCACCAATTTCAACACAAACATTGCAACGTGATCGCCATGCTCATTACATGTCAACACTTGCACTAATCGCAACATCTATCGAAAAGATGGCAGTTGAGATTCGTGGTTTACAAAAGAGTGAAACACGTGAAGTTGAAGAAGCTTTCGCAAAAGGTCAAAAAGGTTCTTCTGCAATGCCGCATAAGCGTAATCCAATTGGATCTGAAAATATGACTGGTTTAGCTCGTGTTATCCGCGGTTATATGATGACAGCTTATGAGAATGTTCCATTATGGCATGAGCGTGATATTTCTCACTCTTCAGCAGAACGCGTAATTTTACCAGATGCTACAATCGCGTTAAATTACATGTTAAATCGCTTTGGTAATATCGTTAAAAACTTAACTGTATACCCAGAGAATATGAAACGCAATATGACAAGAACATACGGCTTAATTTATTCTCAGCGCGTAATGCTTACACTAATCGACAAAGGTATGGTACGTGAAGAAGCTTATGATATCGTACAGCCTAAAGCGATGGAAGCTTGGGAAACACAAGTACAATTTAAAGAGCTTGTAGAAGCTGATGAGCGTATTACAAGCAAGTTAACACAAGAAGAAATTAATGAATGCTTCAACTATGAGCATCACATGCAACACGTTGATACAATCTTTGAACGCCTTGGATTAAACGAAGCGTAAAATTTCATATGGCACAGAATAGAGTCATTCTGTGCCATTATTTATAAAAACATTATTCACATTTTTCAAACTACAGGGGGCTTGCGAAATGCAAAAGCTAGAATTGCTGTATGAAGGTAAGGCAAAAAGAATTTATCGTACAGAATCAGCAGATATGGTTTGGGTAGAGTACAAAGATAGTGCGACTGCTTTCAATGGGGAGAAAAAAGAGACGATTACAGGAAAAGGTCGTTTGAACAATGAAATTACAACTTTATTGTTCAGAAAGTTACAAGAAGTGGGAATTAAAACACATTTTGTTGAGAAGTTATCTGAAACAGAACAACTTGTTAAAAAAGTGAGTATTATTCCTTTAGAAGTTGTCACAAGAAATGTAATTGCAGGAAGTCTTTCAAAACGATTAGGAATGGAAGAGGGAACTGTACTTGCAGAACCAATCGTAGAATTTTACTTCAAAGATGATGATTTAGGAGATCCGCTTGTAACGGAAGATCATATTCGTGTATTAAACGTTGCATCGCCAGAGCAAGTAAGTGTATTACGAGATATGGCTCTACAAATCAATCAAGTGTTGATTGATCATTTCGCAAGCTGTCGTGTAAGATTAGTAGATTTCAAATTAGAGTTTGGTGTAACGGAAGAAGGAGAAATCATTTTAGCGGATGAAATTTCACCAGATACTTGCCGTTTATGGGATGAAACGAGCAATGAAAAGTTTGATAAAGACGTATTCCGTCGTGATCTTGGAAATTTAACAGAAGCTTATGAAGAGATTTTAAAACGTTTAGGGGGAATTTCACATGTATAAAGTTAAGGTATATGTAACATTAAGAGAAAGCGTATTAGATCCACAAGGAACAGCAGTAAAAGGAGCACTTCATAGTCTTTCATTTACAGAAGTACAAGACGTTCGAATCGGAAAGTACATGGAACTAACAATTGATAAATCTGTATCTGATTTAGATAGCAAGGTAAAAGAAATGTGTGAAAAACTATTAGCGAACGTTGTAATGGAAGACTTCCGTTATGAAGTTGAGGAGGTTGTCGCACAGTGAAATTTGCCGTAATAGTATTTCCGGGTTCGAACTGTGATGTCGATATGTTCCATGCAATTAAAGATGAGCTTGGCGAAGAAGTAGATTACGTTTGGCACGATACAGAGAATTTAGATGAATATGATGCAATTCTACTACCAGGTGGATTTTCTTATGGTGACTACTTACGCTGCGGTGCTATTTCTCGCTTTGCTAATGCAATGAAAGCAGTGCAAAAAGCTGCTGAGCAAGGAAAGCCGATTTTAGGTGTATGTAATGGATTCCAGATTCTTGTTGAATCAGGATTACTACCAGGAGCGTTAATGAGAAACGAAAACTTAAAATTTATGTGTCGCACTGTTCAGTTGCGTGTTGAAAATAATGAAACGATGTTTACATCACAATATGAAAAAAATGAAATAATCAATATTCCAATCGCTCATGGTGAGGGGAATTACTATTGTGACGAAGAGACTCTTAAACAATTAGAAGAGAATAATCAAATCGCATTCCGTTACGTAGAAAATCCTAACGGTAGCGTTTCAGATATTGCTGGTATTGTAAACGAAAAAGGAAATGTACTTGGTATGATGCCACATCCAGAGCGTGCTGTAGATGAATTACTTGGCGGTGCTGAAGGGTTAAAAGTCTTTCAATCTATCTTAAAACAGTGGAGGGAAACATATGTCGTTAATGCTTGAACCAAATCCAACACAAATTAAAGAAGAGCGTATATATGCGGAAATGGGGCTAACAGACGAAGAGTTTGCCATGGTTGAAAGGATTTTAGGTCGTCTGCCAAATTATACAGAAACAGGATTATTCTCTGTAATGTGGTCTGAACATTGTAGTTATAAAAATTCAAAACCAGTTCTTCGTAAGTTTCCAACGACAGGTGAGCGTGTTCTGCAAGGACCTGGAGAAGGTGCTGGGATTGTAGATATAGGTGATAATCAAGCAGTTGTATTTAAAATGGAAAGTCATAACCATCCTTCAGCTATTGAACCATATCAAGGAGCTGCAACAGGTGTTGGTGGTATTATTCGTGACGTATTCTCTATGGGAGCACGTCCGGTAGCTCTATTAAACTCACTTCGTTTCGGTGAATTACAGTCACCACGTGTGAAATATTTATTCGAAGAAGTAGTAGCAGGAATTGCAGGATACGGTAACTGCATCGGTATTCCGACTGTTGGCGGCGAGGTACAATTTGATCCATGTTATGAAGGAAATCCACTTGTAAATGCAATGTGCGTAGGTTTGATTAATCATGAAGACATTAAAAAAGGGCAAGCGCACGGTGCTGGTAACACAGTAATGTACGTAGGGGCATCGACTGGTCGTGACGGTATTCACGGTGCAACATTCGCGTCGGAAGAACTATCTGAAAGTTCAGAAGCGAAACGTCCAGCGGTTCAAGTAGGGGATCCATTTATGGAGAAACTTCTTATTGAAGCGTGTTTAGAATTAATTCAATCTGATGCACTTGTTGGAATTCAAGATATGGGTGCGGCTGGTTTAACATCATCTTCTGCAGAAATGGCAAGTAAAGCAGGAATGGGTATTGAAATGTACTTAGATGATGTACCACAGCGTGAAACAGGAATGACACCATATGAAATGATGCTATCTGAATCACAAGAGCGTATGTTAATTGTTGTGAAAAAAGGTAGAGAACAAGAAATAGTAGATTTATTTGAGAAGTATGGTCTTGCAGCAGTTACGATGGGGAAAGTAACAGAAGATAAAATGCTTCGTTTATTCCATAAAGGTGAAAAGGTAGCTGAAGTTCCAGCAGATGCTTTAGCAGAAGAAGCACCAATTTATCATAAGCCATCAAAAGAAGCAGCATACTTTGCTGAATTCCAAGCAATGAAAATGGAAACGCCAAAAGTAGAAAATTATAAAGAAGCGTTATTCGCTCTATTACAGCAACCAACAATTGCAAGTAAAGAGTGGGTATACGATCAATACGATTACCAAGTTCGCACAAGTACAGTTGTGACACCAGGTTCAGATGCTGCAGTTGTACGTGTACGCGGTACAGAAAAAGGATTAGCAATGACGACAGATTGTAACTCTCGCTACATTTATCTAGATCCAGAAATGGGCGGTAAAATTGCAGTAGCAGAGGCAGCGCGAAATATCGTATGTTCTGGCGGGGAGCCACTTGCAATTACAGATTGCTTAAACTTCGGTAACCCAGAAAAACCAGAGATTTTCTGGCAGATTGAGAAATCAGTAGACGGTATGAGTGAAGCTTGTCGCACATTACAAACACCAGTTATCGGCGGAAACGTATCGATGTATAACGAGCGTAGTGGCGAAGCTGTATATCCAACACCAACTGTTGGGATGGTCGGACTTGTACATGACTTAAAACATGTAACAACACAAGAGTTTAAGCAAGCTGGCGATTTAGTTTATGTAATCGGTGAGACGAAAGCTGAGTTTGGCGGAAGTGAATTACAGAAAATGATTCACGGTAAAATCTTCGGGCAATCACCAAGTATCGATTTAGATGTAGAATTAAAACGCCAAAAACAAGTATTAGAAGCAATTCAAGCTGGTCTTGTTCAATCTGCACATGATGTTGCTGAGGGTGGTTTAGCAGTTGCGATTTCAGAAAGTGCAATTGGTGCTAAAGGCTTAGGTGCTACTGTGAAATTAGATGGAGAAGCAACAGCAGCATTATTCGCTGAATCACAGTCTCGCTTCGTGATTACTGTAAAACGTGAAAATAAAGAGGCGTTTGAGAAAGCGGTAGAAGCAATCCAAGTTGGAGAAGTAACAAGTACAAATGAAGTAACAATTCATAATGAAGAAAATGAAGTATTACTTACAGCAAATGTAGATGAAATGAGAAAGGCTTGGAAAGGGGCAATCCCATGCTTGCTGAAATAAAGGGGTTAAACGAAGAATGTGGCGTTTTCGGAATTTGGGGGCATGAAAATGCAGCACAAGTTTCATACTACGGATTGCACAGTTTACAGCACCGTGGACAAGAAGGCGCAGGCATTGTCGTAAATAATGGTGAGAAAATTGTCGGTCACAAGGGGTTAGGTTTAATATCAGAAGTGTTTTCAAGAGGCGAGCTAGAAGGATTAAATGGAAAATCAGCAATCGGACATGTACGATATGCAACAGCTGGTGGAAGTGAAGTTGCTAACGTTCAACCATTGTTGTTCCGTTTTTCTGATCATAGTATGGCGCTAGCTCATAACGGGAATTTAATTAATGCAAAAATGCTTCGCCGTGAATTAGAGGCAGAGGGAAGTATTTTTCAAACAAGTTCAGACACAGAAGTACTTTTACATCTTATTAAACGTAGTACGAAAGACTCTTTAATTGAAAGTGTAAAAGAGGCTCTGAATAAAGTGAAAGGTGCGTTTGCGTATCTTTTACTAACTGGAAATGAAATGATCGTTGCGTTAGATCCAAATGGATTCCGTCCGCTTTCAATTGGAAAGATGGGGGATGCTTACGTTGTAGCATCTGAAACATGTGCTTTTGATGTAGTAGGTGCAACATACATTCGCGATGTAGAACCTGGTGAATTACTTATCATTAATGATGAAGGAATTCACGTAGATCGTTTTACAAACGATGTAGAACATGCGATTTGTAGTATGGAATACATTTACTTTGCACGACCAGATTCTAATATTGCTGGTGTTAACGTTCATGCAGCGCGTAAAAATATGGGAAAACGTTTAGCAGCGGAAGCTCCTATTGAAGCGGATGTTGTTACTGGTGTACCAGACTCTAGTATTTCAGCAGCGATTGGCTATGCGGAGGCAACAGGCATTCCGTATGAATTAGGATTAATTAAAAATCGTTACGTTGGACGTACTTTTATTCAGCCTTCTCAAGAACTGCGTGAGCAAGGGGTTAAGATGAAGCTTTCAGCAGTAAGAGGTGTAGTGGAAGGGAAACGAGTTGTTATGATTGACGATTCTATCGTAAGAGGAACGACAAGTAAACGAATTGTTCGTATGCTTCGTGAAGCTGGAGCGACAGAAGTTCACGTAAGAATCGCTTCACCACCTCTTAAGTATCCATGTTTTTATGGCATTGATATTCAAACGAGAAAAGAATTAATTGCAGCAAATAATACAGTAGAAGAAATCCGTGAAATGATCGGAGCAGATTCTTTAACATTTTTAAGCGAAGATGGATTAGTAGATGCAATTGGGCGTCCATATGAAGGGAAATATGGCGGTCTATGTATGGCTTATTTTAATGGGGACTATCCAACAGCTCTTTATGATTATGAGCAAGAGCTTTTAGAAAGTATGAAATAAGAAAAGTGAAAAAAGCTTCTACTTCTTTTGATGTAGAAGCTAGCTCCTTTCTTAAAATAGCCCGCCCTGGATGGGGAGAAATTAAAAGACGAGGTGTAAATAACGATGGCGAATGCATATAAGCAAGCAGGAGTAGATATTGAAGCTGGATATGAAGCGGTATCTCGCATGAAAAAACACGTACAAACAACTATGAGAAAAGAAGTACTAGGCGGTTTAGGCGGTTTTGGAGGTATGTTTGATCTATCAAAATTTGCATTAGAAGAACCTGTATTAGTATCTGGAACAGATGGCGTGGGAACGAAATTGATGCTCGCTTTTATGGCAGATAAACATGACACAATTGGTATTGATGCAGTAGCAATGTGTGTAAATGATATTGTTGTCCAAGGAGCAGAGCCGCTTTTCTTCCTTGATTATATTGCTTGTGGTAAAGCTGAACCTAGTAAAATTGAAAACATCGTCAAAGGTATATCAGAGGGCTGTCGCCAAGCTGGTTGTGCATTAATCGGTGGAGAAACAGCTGAAATGCCAGGAATGTATTCTACGGAAGAATATGATTTAGCTGGTTTTACAGTTGGGATTGTTGATAAGAAGAAAATTATAACAGGTGAAAAAATTGAAGCTGGTCACGTGTTAATTGGCTTAGCATCTAGCGGTATTCATAGCAATGGTTACTCTTTAGTACGAAAAGTGTTACTAGAAGATGGAGAACTATCTTTAGAGCGTATTTATGGTCGCTTAGAGCTACCTCTTGGTGAAGAATTATTAAAACCAACGAAAATTTATGTCAAACCTATTTTAGAACTATTGAAGAAACATGAAGTATACGGTATGGCGCATATTACAGGTGGCGGATTTATTGAAAATATTCCACGCATGTTGCCAGAAGGAATCGGTGCTGAGATTGAACTAGGATCTTGGAAAATTCAGCCGATCTTTAGTTTACTTCAAGAAGTTGGAAACCTGGAAGAGAAAGACATGTTCAATATTTTTAACATGGGTATTGGTATGGTAGTGGCAGTAAAGGAAGAAGATGCAAAAGATGTTGTTCGTCTTCTTGAAGAACAAGGAGAAACGGCTCGTATTATTGGACGTACTATACAAGGAGCTGGTGTTACTTTTAATGGGGGCACAGCACTATGAGTAGATTAGCGGTTTTTGCTTCTGGAAGCGGATCTAACTTTCAATCTCTCGTTAATGCGGTAGAAGAAAAAAGATTGGATGCAGAAATTAGTTTATTAGTATGTGATAAACCAGAAGCACGCGCTGTTGGTCGGGCACATTATCATCATATTCCGTGTTTTGCTTTTTCAGCGAAAGCATATGAGTCAAAAGAAGCGTTTGAAAAAGAGATATTAAAGAAGCTAGAAGAATATGAAATTGACTATGTTATTTTAGCTGGATATATGCGTTTAATTGGGCCGACGTTACTAGAAGCATACGGCGGGAAGATTATTAATATTCATCCATCATTACTACCGAGCTTTCCGGGTAAAGATGCTGTCGGTCAAGCATTAGAAGCAGGTGTGAAAGTAACTGGAGTAACGATTCATTATGTAGATGCAGGTATGGATACAGGGCCAATTATTGCGCAAGAAGCAGTAGTTGTTTCTGAAGGGGATACGAGAGAAAGCTTACAAAATAAAATTCAACAAGTTGAGCATAAATTATACGTAAATACAGTGAATCAAATTGTTCAGTCTGTGAAAGAATCAACTGTTAACTAACATACAACCAGGGGTGAAAGATAAATGAAAAAGCGTGCATTAGTAAGTGTTTCAGATAAAACAGGAGTAGTAGAATTTGTTAAAGGGTTACTAGAACAAGGGATTGAAGTTATTTCAACAGGTGGTACGAAAAAGTTACTAGAAGCAAACGGCTTACAAGTAATTGGTATTTCTGAAGTAACTGGTTTCCCTGAAATTATGGATGGCCGTGTGAAAACATTACATCCAAATATTCATGGTGGTCTATTAGCAGTTCGTGATAATGAAACACACGTAACACAAATGAATGAATTAGGTATTCAGCCAATTGACTTTGTTGTTGTTAACTTATACCCATTTAAAGAAACAATCGCTAAGCCTGATGTAACATTTGCTGATGCAATTGAAAATATTGATATCGGTGGCCCGACAATGATTCGCTCTGCTGCGAAAAATCATCAATTCGTATCTGTAATTGTAGATCCAGTAGATTATGATGTTGTATTAGCAGAACTAAAAGAGAACGGCGAAGTAATGGATGAAACGAAACGTAAACTAGCAGCGAAAGTATTCCGTCATACAGCAGCATATGATGCGCTAATTTCTAACTATTTAACAGAGCAAATGGGTGAAGAAAGTCCAGAAACATTAACTGTGACATTCGAGAAAAAGCAAGACTTACGTTATGGCGAGAACCCACATCAAAAGGCAACTTTCTATAAAGCGCCATTCGCAGCAACTTCTTCTGTTGCATACGCAGAACAATTACACGGTAAAGAATTATCGTATAACAATATTAATGATGCAGACGCAGCGCTCAGCATCGTAAAAGAATTTACAGAACCAGCAGTAGTAGCAGTAAAACATATGAATCCATGTGGTGTTGGAGTAGGAACTGATATTCACGAAGCATATACTCGTGCTTATGAAGCAGATCCAGTATCAATCTTCGGCGGTATTATTGCAGCAAATCGTGAAATTGATAAAGCTACAGCAGAAAAGTTACACGAAATTTTCTTAGAAATCATTATTGCACCTTCTTTCTCAAAAGAAGCTTTAGAAGTATTGCAAAGTAAGAAAAACTTACGTCTACTAACTGTAAATATTGAAAAAGCGACAAGTGCAAGCAAAAAACTAACTTCTGTACAAGGTGGGCTTCTCGTTCAAGAGGAAGATACGTTATCATTAGATGAAAGTACAATTTCAATTCCAACGAAACGTGAACCTTCAGAGCAAGAATGGAAAGATTTAAAACTAGCTTGGAAAGTTGTAAAGCATGTGAAATCAAATGCAATTGTTTTAGCGAAAGATGATATGACAATTGGTGTCGGTGCAGGACAGATGAACCGTGTAGGTTCTGCAAAAATCGCAATTACACAAGCTGGTGAAAAAGCACAAGGTAGCGCACTTGCATCTGATGCTTTCTTCCCAATGCCAGATACATTAGAAGAAGCAGCAAAAGCAGGAATTA
This sequence comes from Bacillus cereus group sp. BfR-BA-01355, assembly GCF_022663675.1. Taxonomy (NCBI): domain Bacteria; kingdom Bacillati; phylum Bacillota; class Bacilli; order Caryophanales; family Bacillaceae; genus Bacillus; species Bacillus cereus group sp. BfR-BA-01355. The sequence continues at coordinate 22,447 of NZ_JAKUFY010000055.1, read as the reverse complement.
CAGCAATCATTCAACCGGGCGGATCAATCCGTGATGAAGATTCTATTAAAGTGGCGGATACGTATAGGATTGCTATGGTGTTCACTGGCGTACGTCATTTCAAACACTAATAGAGGATGTTTAAAAGGTCCGGTCGAGATAACCTTCGCAAGTCGTCGTTGCAATGCCAGTGCGGTACTCATGTAGGAAAGCTACACTCCGTGTCCTCCTGGCAAATGCGACTAGACCAGCTCGGTTCTCTCGATCCTCCTTTTAAACTTTTATTGATATGAGAAAGCAAACTAGGAGCATAGCTTCTAGTTTGTACTTATTTAATTATTGGGGGATGAAATATGAATGTTTTAGTAATTGGCCGCGGTGGGCGTGAGCATGCTTTAGCTTGGAAGTTTGCACAATCTGAAAAAGTAGAAAAGGTGTATGTAGCACCAGGTAATGAAGGTATGCGCGATGTTGCAACACCAGTTGATATTGATGAAAATGATTTTGATGCATTAGTTTTATTTGCTAAAGAGAATAAGGTTGAATTAACTTTCGTTGGACCAGAAATTCCACTTATGAATGGAATTGTTGATCGATTTAACGAAGAGGGACTTCGCGTATTTGGTCCGAATAAAGCGGCTGCTGTTATTGAAGGTAGTAAAGCTTTTACGAAAGAATTAATGAAAAAATATGATATTCCAACTGCGGCGTATGAAACTTTTACAGATTATGAAGAAGCAGTACAGTACATTCAAAAAGTTGGTGCACCAATCGTTATTAAAGCTGACGGCCTAGCTGCTGGTAAAGGCGTGACAGTAGCAATGACACTTGAAGAGGCATTACAAGCTGTGAAAGAAATGCTGCAAGATGTGAAATTCGGCGCGGCAAGTAAGAAGGTCGTTATTGAAGAGTTTTTAGATGGACAAGAATTTTCATTAATGGCATTCGTGAATGGAACAACTGTACATCCAATGGTAATCGCCCAAGATCATAAAAGAGCTTTTGATGGTGATAAAGGTCCAAATACGGGCGGAATGGGTGCGTATTCTCCAGTGCCACAAATTCCAGAATCAGCAGTTCAAGAGGCGATAAAAACGGTATTACATCCAACTGCTAAAGCGATGATTGCAGAAAACCGTTCGTTTACAGGCATTTTATACGCAGGTCTTATTTTAACAAATGATGGTCCAAAGGTAATTGAATTTAATGCACGCTTTGGTGATCCTGAAACAGAAGTAGTATTACCTCGCTTAGAAAACGATTTAGTTGATGTATGTAACGCTGTATTAGATGAAAGTGAGCTAACGTTACAATGGTCAGAGGAAGCAGTAATTGGTGTTGTACTTGCTTCGAAAGGATATCCAGAAGCATATAAAAAAGGTGACATTATTAAAGGATTAGATGCACTGCAAGATGCGATTGTTTTCCATTCAGGCACAGCGATGAAGCATGGTGATTTTGTAACAAACGGTGGCCGTGTACTATTTGTTGCTTGCAAGGCGAATAGTTTACAAGAAGCAAAAGATAAAGTATATAAAGAAATCGGTAAAATTGAGAGTGATGGTCTATTTTATCGAAGTGATATAGGATATCGTGCAATTGAGCATAAGATGACGAGAAGTTAATATGTAAAAATCCCGCTGAGGAATCAGCGGGATTTTTTATGCATCTTTATCTTTTTTTAATTTCCCTTTTTGCTTTGCCATTTCTCGAAGTAAATACTCGATGTGTGCATTGACGCTACGAAACTCATCATTTGCCCATTTTTCGATGACTGCGTGTAATTCAGGATCAATACGTAATGGAAAGCTTTTCTTTTTAGCCATAATTACTTATAGCCCTTAGTATAGGCTTCCTGTATTAATAACCGGTTGCGCACCTTTATCTGAAACGATGGCAACTAATAAGTTGTTTACCATATTTGCTTTATGCTCGTCATCGAGTTCCAGTACGCCTTCTTCATCTAACATATGGATTGAATCTTTGGCCATCTTCACAGCACCTTCAACAATTTCTTTTCTAGCAGCTAATACTGCTTTTGCTTGTTGACGTTGTAGCATTGCATGGGCAATTTCTGTTGCGTAAGCTAAATGCGTTAAACGAGTTTCCAATACTTCTACACCAGCAATTTCAAGACGTGCCTCTAACTCACGTTTTAATTCTTCAGAGATTTCTTCAGTATTTCCGCGTAACGTAATGCAAGTTTCATCTTGGAAATTGTCATATGGATATTTTGTTGCGACGTGGCGGATTGCCGTTTCGCTTTGAATTTCTACAAATCGATCGTAATGTTCAACACCGAACATTGCTTTTGCAGAATCAACTACTTTATATACGATAACAGCTGCAATTTCAATCGGATTTCCCTCAACATCGTTTACTTTTAATTTCTTACTATTAAAGTTTTCAACACGTAAAGATACAGTTTGACGGAATGCGAACGGAATCGTTAAAAATAAACCGTTTTGACGAATTGTTCCTAAATAATTACCAAAGAACGTAATAACTTTCGCTTGATTTGGTTGAACAATCCCGATACCCGTAGCGAGAATTGCGGCTAATACAATAGTTAGTGCTGCTCCTATAAAAATTTCTTGTGCAAGGAAAAATACACCGATAGCCGCTAAAATCAAAATTCCAATAATACCGAGAAAACCATTTACATAAAATACTTGTTTTTCTTTCATATGATCGCCTCCTGATATAAAAATGATATCACTTTTATATCATTTTAAGCAAGAGGTATGCACCTAATTTTCTGAATTTTATTGATTGATATCTTTTATATACATTTTAAGCTTAAAAAGGGAATATACGTTCTGTTTTTATGGTAAAATAAAGAAGACTTAACCGCCCACTGCAGCAGCTAAGTCCCTTTGAGAGCATCTTGCATCGTGACAAATGATTCAAAGCGGTTTTGCCAGGATTATTTCTTCAATCGCTGACTCAATCTCTTTGTCAGAAGCGTCATAACTTCCTTTTGACTTTGGCTTGTCATGAGAGGAAGTTTGATTCACTTCTTCTTTAGCATGTCCTTTTTCAGTAAAATTCATGCTAGGCATTTTAAATGCACCCATATTCATGTATTTTCCAAACTTCCACGCTTCAACAATAGGGCAGAAGCGAACAATTCCCTCTGCAACTTTCATTGCACCAATCCATAGAAAAATGTTAGACCAAGTGCACCATGGCTTGCGTACAAGTTTAGTTGCACTACATCCGAAGAGGACAAGCCCAAGTGTAATTCGAATTAGAGCGTTTATTGTCCCGATGTTTTGCTTCATTAGAAAAACACTCCTTTTTATGAAAATTGAAATAGTGAATACTACTTCTCTTATTAGTATCCCGTGTGATTTTGGGGATATGTAATCCAACATTTGACGTTGAAAAAGATGTTGGAATGGGCGTGTGTGTCAGTAGCTTTTTTTGTTATAATGAAAGAATGCATAAAAAGAAGATGAAATTAAATCATTCTTTTTGAAAAATATTTAAAAAACAAGATGAAAACTAACTGTTATTTTAAACAGAACTATAGATATAACTAGAGAAAAGGAAGGGTGTTTTCATGTACGATATTTCCGGATGGAAACATGTATTTAAGCTTGATCCAAATAAGGAGTTAAGCGATGAACATTTAGAAATGATTTGTGAGTCTGGAACTGATGCGGTTATTGTAGGCGGAAGTGATGGGGTTACAATTGATAACGTATTACACATGCTAGTTAGCATTCGTAGATATGCTGTTCCTTGTGTATTAGAGGTCTCTGATGTAGAAGCAATTACACCAGGATTTGATTTTTATTACATCCCAAGTGTGTTAAATAGCCGAAAAGTAGAATGGGTAACAGGTGTTCATCATGAGGCATTGAAAGAATTTGGGGATATTATGGACTGGGACGAAATTTTTATGGAAGGGTATTGTGTTTTAAATCCAGAAGCGAAAGTAGCCCAGCTTACAGATGCGAAATGTGATTTAACAGAAGATGACGTTATTGCATATGCTCGTTTAGCAGACAAGTTATTACATTTACCGATATTTTATTTAGAATATAGCGGTACGTATGGAGAAGTTGAACTTGTTAAAAATGTAAAAGCAGAATTGAAACAAGCTCAGTTATACTATGGCGGCGGTATTTCTAATGCAGAACAGGCGAAAGAAATGGCACAATATGCTGATACAGTAGTTGTTGGAAATATTATTTATGATGATATAAAATCGGCGTTAAAAACAGTTAAAGCAGTAAAAGGAGAGTAGGTGCAGGCGTATATGAGTATGACAGATAAGTTATTAAACGGTTTAAATCCACAGCAACAAAAAGCGGTACAAACAACGAATGGACCACTTCTATTAATGGCAGGTGCAGGTAGTGGTAAAACACGTGTGTTAACACACCGTATTGCGTATTTGCTTGGTGAAAAAGGTGTAGCACCATGGAATGTATTAGCTATTACCTTCACAAATAAAGCAGCTCGTGAAATGCGCGAGCGTATTGATACACTTGTGGGACCAGAAGCAGAAGATATTTGGATTTCGACGTTCCACTCTATGTGTGTACGTATTTTACGACGTGATATCGATCGTATTGGCATTAATTGTAACTTTACAATCTTAGATTCAGGTGATCAGTTAACGGTAGTCAAAAAAATTATGAAAGAGCGCAATATTGATCCGAAGAAATTTGAGCCGCGCTCTATTTTAGCGGGTATTAGTAATGCGAAAAATGAACTGTTATCTGCGGATAAATATGCAAAAAAAATTACAATGGCTGATCCATATGAAAAATTAACGAGCGATGTATACACAGAGTATCAAAAACGTCTTTTGAAAAATAATTCATTAGACTTTGATGATTTAATTATGACGACGATTCAGCTATTTGAACGTGTTCCAGAAGTATTGGAGTTTTATCAGCGTAAGTTCCAATATATTCACGTTGATGAGTATCAAGATACGAATAAAGCGCAATATCTTCTTGTTAAACATTTGGCAGCGCGTTTTAAAAATCTTTGCGTTGTAGGTGACTCTGACCAGTCTATTTATCGCTGGCGTGGTGCAGATATTTCTAACATTTTGTCATTCGAAAAAGATTATGAGAATGCACAAGTAATTTTGTTAGAACAAAACTATCGTTCGTCACAAAATATTTTAAATGCAGCGAATGCTGTTATTGAAAAAAATACGAATCGTAAACCGAAGAAATTATGGACGGACAATCAAGTTGGGAGCAAAATTTCGTATTATCGTGCTGCAACTGAAAAGGACGAAGCATATTTTGTTGCGAAAAAAATTCGTGACGATCTTCAAATGGGGAAACGAAAATACACTGATTTTGCAGTACTATATCGTACGAATGCTCAGTCTCGTATGGTCGAGGAGATTTTCCTTAAATCTAACATCCCGTACAAAATTGTCGGGGGTACGAAGTTCTACGACCGTAAAGAGATTAAAGATATTTTGGCGTACTTACGTTTAATCGGTAATCCAGATGATGAAATTAGTTTTGCACGTATTATTAACATGCCAAAGCGTGGTATTGGTGCGACTTCTATTGATAAAATTATTAATTATGGTGTGCAAAACGGAATTTCATTAACTGCTGTATTTGATGAGATTGAGCATGTTGGAGTAAGTGCAAAAATTACAAAGGCAGTAAAAGAATTCGCAAGTTTATTACACAACTGGGTAAATATGCAAGAGTATTTATCTGTTACAGAATTAGTAGAAGAAGTTATTGAAAAAACAGGCTATCGCGATATGTTGAAAAATGAGCGTTCTTTAGAAGCGGAAGGTCGTTTAGAAAACTTAGACGAGTTCTTATCTGTTACGCAAACATTTGAATCTCAAAGCGAAGATAAGAGTCTTGTTGCATTCTTAACAGATTTAGCACTTGTTGCTGATATTGATCGTGTAGATGAAGACCCAACTGCTGGTGAAGAAGTTATCTTAATGACGATGCACTCAGCGAAAGGATTAGAGTTCCCGGTTGTCTTTATTGTTGGTTTAGAGGAAGGGATATTCCCTCATACTCGTTCTCTTATGGAAGAGGATGAAATGCAAGAAGAACGTCGTCTTGCTTATGTAGGTATTACTCGTGCAGAAGAAGAGCTATATTTATCTAATGCGCAAATGCGTACTTTATTTGGTAGAACAAGTATGAACGCTGCGTCTCGCTTCATTACAGAAATCCCGACAGAACTAGTGGAATCATTAAATGAAACAGCGCCGAAGCGTGAAAATTCGTTTGGTGCAAAAGGCAGAACAGCAAGTAGCAGTAAAATGACAACGACAACCACAACACGCTCTCGTTCAGCTTTCGCGCGTCCTGCAGCTAAGACGACAGGCGGTGAGCAAATTGGCTGGGCAGTAGGCGATAAAGCTTCCCACCAAAAATGGGGAATCGGTACAGTTGTAAGTGTAAAAGGTGAAGGTGATGCAAAAGAATTAGATATTGCCTTCCCAAGCCCGATTGGTGTTAAACGTTTGTTAGCAAAATTTGCACCTGTGACGAAACAATAGAAAGGAATGAGGATATGTCAAAAGAGATAGCAAAAAAACGTATAGAAGAACTGCGTGATTTGTTAAATACATTTAATTATCAATATCACGTATTAGACAATCCTTCTGTTTCTGATGCGGAATATGACCGTAATATGCAGGAGCTTATAAAATTAGAAGCAGAGAACCCAGAGTTTATGAGTGAGGATTCTCCCTCCGTTCGCGTTGGGGGAACTATTCTTGATATATTCGAAAAAGTAACACATAAGTCACCAATGTTAAGTTTAGGAAATGCATTTAACGAAGGAGATTTACGTGATTTCGACAGAAGAGTACGTCAAGGAATTGATGATGCGAATGTAAGATATATATGTGAATTAAAAATTGACGGGCTTGCCGTTTCGCTTCATTATGAAAAAGGACGCTTCATTCAAGGGGCGACACGTGGTGATGGTGTAACGGGTGAAGATATTACTCAAAATTTAAAAACGATTAAAGCTATCCCACTTCGTTTAAATGAAGAAGTAACGTTAGAAGCACGAGGCGAAGCTTATATGCCGAAGCGTTCATTTGTTAAACTAAATGAAGAAAAAGAGCAAAATGGAGAAGATGTATTTGCGAATCCGCGTAATGCGGCAGCAGGCTCAATACGTCAACTTGATCCGAAAATTGCAGCGAAGCGTAACTTATCTATGTTTGTGTACGGTCTTGCGAATGTAGAAGAAAAAACAATTCCATCGCACAGTGAATCGCTTGATTTCCTAGGTGAACTCGGATTTAAGACAAATCCAAATCGCCGTACATGTGAAACAATCGAAGAGGTTATAGCTTATGTAGAAGAATGGCAAGAAAAACGTCCGCATCTTGATTATGAGATTGATGGAATCGTTATAAAAGTAGATGATGTTGCTCTTCAAGAAAGTCTAGGAACTACAGCGAAGAGTCCAAGATGGGCGATTGCTTATAAATTCCCGGCTGAAGAAGTTGTAACGAGATTAACAGGCATTGAATTAAGTGTTGGCCGAACAGGGGTTGTAACACCGACTGCAGAGCTAGAGCCAGTGAGAGTTGCTGGTACGATCGTTCGTCGTGCTTCTTTACATAACGAAGATTTAATTCGTGAAAAAGACATTCGAATTGGTGACTACGTTGTTGTGAAGAAGGCTGGAGATATTATTCCTGAAGTTGTGAACGTTATTTTTGATAAGCGTACTGGTGAAGAAGAAGAATACCGCATGCCAACGCATTGCCCAGCATGTGAGAGTGAACTTGTTCGTTTAGAAGAAGAAGTAGCACTTCGATGTATAAATCCAACTTGTCCAGCTCAAATTCGCGAAGGATTAATTCATTTCGTTTCAAGAAATGCAATGAATATTGATGGGCTTGGAGAACGTGTCATTACACAACTTTTTGATGCAGATTATATTCGTACATTTGCTGATTTATATGCATTAACGAAAGAGCAGTTATTACAGTTAGAACGTTTTGGTGAAAAATCAGCAACAAACTTAATACAAGCAATTGAAAATTCTAAAGAAAACTCGTTAGAGCGATTATTATTTGGTCTTGGAATTCGACACGTTGGAGCGAAAGCAGCACGTACATTTGCAGAGCACTTTGAAACGATGGATGAGCTTGTAAAAGCAACAGAAGAAGAACTAAAAGCAATTAATGAAATTGGCGAAAAAATGGCTCAATCTGTTGTGACATATTTTGATAATGAAGATGTATTAGAGTTATTACAGCAGTTTAAAGAGTATGGCGTGAATATGACATACAAAGGTATAAAAATTGCAGATTTACAAAATGTTGAATCTTACTTCGCAGGAAAAACGGTTGTTTTAACAGGTAAGCTAGAAGTTATGGGAAGAAGTGAAGCGAAGAAGAAGATTGAGGCATTAGGTGGAAAAGTAACAGGAAGTGTTAGTAAGAGTACAGATTTGGTTGTTGCAGGTGAATCGGCTGGTTCGAAATTAGCACAAGCGGAGAAACATAATGTTGAGGTTTGGAATGAAGAGAGGTTCTTACAAGAGCTAAATAAGTAAGAGGTGCAAACTTACCATGAAAAAAATAGCATTAGCGGTATTAAGCCTTGGCCTACTTGTAAGTGGGTGTAGTGCAGGTGCCGACAAAGATGAAAAAGTGTCTGAGAAATCGGGGAAAGCAAAAGAACAATCAGTTGTCCCAAAATACGCTATGTCGGATGAATATTATAAGACGACTATTCCATTTTATGGTGGAAAGGCACGTGGTTTAGTCGTGCAAGGAGTAAATAATCGTCTTGATATAGATGAATTTGAAACAGGATTAATGCGTATTGCGAAGGAATCATTTAGTACGAAAGATCATTTCTTTAAAGGCGGAGATACTCTAGAGGCTCAATATGTACAAATGCTTGTTAAAAGAAAGCGTACAAATGCTGAACAGAAAGAACTAGAAGATACATTAAAAAAAGATGCAGTTAAATTTCCAAACATAGGATTAAATCCAGCTTTAGGTGAAGGATCCGAAATACTAGAAGAAAAAAACAAAAAAAATCCAATATATATTTCCAATATTTTAGAGCATGATTATTATGTGAAAAACGGCGACAAAGATGAGCGTAGCGGCATTGTAGTTGGATTAGCAATGAATTCAGTGCATTATTATAATGAAGAACATGGTTACCCACGTGAAGCTACAATCTCGAATGAAAAAATGTTAGCTGAAGGGAAAAAAATGGCGCAAGAAGTCTTGAAGTTTATGCATCAAAAAGATCCTGAAACAAAAAACCTTCCGATAACATTTGCAATTTATCGTCAGGCTCCGAAGGCGTCACTTGTGCCAGGTAATTTTGTTTCTTATGCAAATGTTGAAAAAGGTAGTGAAACGGTTGAAGATTGGAAACAAATTAATGAAAAATATTATTTGTTCCCATCAGAGCAAGCGAAAACAGATAATAAACGTGAAGATCTTGCAAGAGTATCCAACTTTAAGGCAAAACTAAGCGATTATTTCCAAGGCGACTATACAGCTGTTATTGGTACGGGTATGTATAGAGATGATGAATTAAGAGAAATGAAGCTTGATATTCCTGTCCAATTTAATGGAAAAGCTGAAATAGTTGGTTTTACACAATATGTGGCAGGGCTTGTTATGGAATACTTCCCGAATTATATGAAAGTACAAGTAACAATTAAATCTGTAGAACGCCCAGAAGCCATTATTATACGTGAAGCAAAACAAGATGAACCACTTGTGAAAATTTTAGATTAAATATGAAGGCTGTTCCTCTAAGGAACAGCTTTTTTTCTTATGCAATTTTGTTATAATTTAAAATGTTGTAAATAATAGGGATAAGGGGTAAAGCTCATGGAAGAATTAAGTTTTCAAGTCATTATTTTATTAATTGCATTCGGTTTTTTAGCAGCTTTTATTGATTCGGTTGTTGGAGGAGGAGGGTTAATTTCGCTTCCGGCGCTTATGTTTGTTGGCTTATCGCCAGCTTCGGCAATTGCAACGAATAAATTAGCGGCAACGATGGGGACGTTTACGAGTGCGATGTATTTCATTCGATCAGGAAAAGTTGATTTTAAAATTGTAGGAAAGTTAATCCCGTTAACTATTGTTGGAGCTGTTGCAGGCGCTTTAGTAGTAAAATTTATTCCATCGGATATTTTACGCCCATTAGTACTTGTAATGTTGGTATTTATTGCTATTTATATTATTGCAAAAAAGAATTGGGGAAGTGTGTCTACCTATAAGAAGATGACGCAAAGAAAAACATTAATATTTTTCTTTGCTATTTTAATGATAGGATTTTATGATGGATTTTTTGGACCAGGGACAGGGTCGTTTTTAATTTTTGCATTTTTATTAATTGGCTTGGATTTTATTCAAGCGGCAGCATCTGGAAAACTTTTGAACTTTGTTAGTAATATTGTATCTTTAATTACTTTTTTATTTTTAGACATAATTCATTTTGAATACGGTATTATCATGGGATTATCAATGATCTTAGGTGCTTATTTTGGATCGAAGTTTGCGGTTCAAAAAGGTGTTGGATATGTAAGAACTTTATTTTTATTAGTTACTATATTATTGATCGGGAAAAATGTTTTGGAATATACTCATATTTTGTAGATTCATACGCATGTATGAATCTCTTTTTTTATTATATTTTAAAAATTTATTAATTTTTAAAATATAAGTCTAGGAATATTTGAATAAATCTAAATTATCGTGTAGAATAATGTTGTAAAATGTAAACGTTTTTCTAAGGGGAGGCTAAAAAAAATGGTAGTAGCATACAAACATGAGCCATTTACAGATTTTTCAGTGGAGGCTAACAAATTAGCGTTTGAAGAAGGTTTAAAGAAAGTAGAATCTTATCTTGGACAAGACTATCCATTAATTATTGGGGGAGAAAAAATCACTACAGAAGACAAAATTGTTTCTGTAAACCCTGCAAATAAAGAGGAACTTGTTGGTCGTGTTTCAAAAGCAAGCCGTGAGTTAGCTGAAAAAGCAATGCAAGTAGCGGATGAAACATTCCAAACTTGGAGAAAATCAAAGCCAGAAATGCGTGCAGACATTTTATTCCGTGCTGCAGCAATCGTTCGTCGCAGAAAACATGAATTCTCTGCTATTCTTGTAAAAGAAGCAGGTAAGCCATGGAATGAGGCAGATGCTGATACAGCAGAAGCAATCGATTTTATGGAATATTATGGTCGTCAAATGTTAAAATTAAAAGACGGTATTCCAGTAGAAAGCCGTCCAATTGAATATAATCGTTTCTCTTACATTCCATTAGGAGTAGGTGTTATCATTTCTCCTTGGAACTTCCCATTCGCAATTATGGCAGGTATGACAACAGCTGCTTTAGTTTCTGGTAACACAGTATTACTAAAACCAGCTAGTACAACTCCTGTAGTAGCAGCGAAATTTATGGAAGTATTAGAAGAAGCTGGCTTACCAGCTGGCGTAGTAAACTTCGTTCCAGGTAACGGTTCTGAAGTTGGTGACTACTTAGTAGATCATCCTCGTACACGTTTCGTAAGCTTCACGGGATCTCGTGATGTAGGTATCCGTATCTATGAGCGTGCAGCGAAAGTAAACCCAGGACAAATTTGGTTAAAACGTGTTATCGCTGAAATGGGCGGTAAAGATACAATCGTTGTTGATAAAGAAGCAGATCTTGAATTAGCAGCTAAGTCTATCGTTGCATCAGCATTCGGATTCTCAGGACAAAAATGTTCTGCATGTTCTCGTGCAGTAATCCATGAAGATGTATACGATCACGTATTAAATCGTGCTGTTGAATTAACGAAAGAATTAACAGTTGCTAACCCAGCAGTATTAGGTACAAACATGGGTCCTGTTAATGACCAAGCTGCATTTGATAAAGTAATGAGCTATGTTGCAATTGGTAAAGAAGAAGGTAGAATCTTAGCAGGTGGCGAAGGAGACGATTCTAAAGGCTGGTTCATCCAACCAACAATCGTTGCTGACGTTGCAGAAGATGCTCGCTTAATGAAAGAAGAAATCTTCGGACCAGTAGTAGCATTCTGTAAAGCGAAAGACTTTGATCATGCACTTGCAATTGCAAACAATACGGAATACGGTTTAACAGGTGCTGTTATTACTAACAACCGTGACCATATTGAAAAAGCACGCGAAGACTTCCACGTTGGTAACTTATACTTCAACCGTGGATGTACTGGTGCAATCGTAGGTTACCAACCATTCGGTGGCTTTAACATGTCTGGTACAGACTCTAAAGCTGGTGGACCTGATTACTTAGCACTTCACATGCAAGCAAAAACTACTTCTGAAACTTTATAAGAAATAGTAGAGGAGCTCTTCACAGAATGTGAAGAGCTCCTTTTAAAATTGAAATCCTATATATTACCATCGTTCGAAGGGAATGAGCTAAAACCTATTAATAGCGTGATAAACATGTGAACAGAAATAAAATGATGAGAAAAGTTGACTTATTAGTCATATTTTTTAGTATTCATTTTGAGAATTTCCTGTATAATACAATTTGAAAGAAAATCTATGGTTCGACAAGGAACACTCCTTTCAGTTTTGCTCACTGAAAGGAGTGTTTTTTTATGTAGCTAAAAATTCTTGCGTGCTTATTACATTTGCATATACGCCATTTAAACTAGCTAAAATTGTATTGTGAATATAAACAGCTGGTATAGTAGCGTTCTTAAAAGAAAGGTCTTTTGTAGCACAAGCGTCATGTATAACGGTACATTGAAAGCCAAAATCGAATGCAGCCCTTACTGTTGCATCGATACACATATGAGTCATCATCCCGCATACAACGACATGTTCAATATTTAAACGTTTTAATTGCTCTAGAAGATTAGTTTCTCGGAAGCTATTTGGATAATGTTTGACTATAACTGTTTCTTCTCTAAGTGGACGTACGCTTTCATGAATATGTACACCTTCTGTATTAGGTAGGAAAAAAGTAGCGTCATCTTTTATAGCTACGTGTTGGATATGAAAAATAGGTTCGCTGTTTGTTCTAAAGTGTTGTAATAACTGATTAGTATATTCGCTTGCTTCTACTGGATTACGCAATTCCATCTTTCCATTTGGAAAATAATCGTTTTGAATATCGACGAGTAAAAGAGCTGTTTTCATATATTTATCTTCCTCCGAGTTTCATATTCAAATAAATTTATTCAATTTGTAGAGAGGATTCTCCTGTTTAAAAATATGAGGAAGAAGAATTTTAAATAACCTTGAAAGTTACTATTTTTCAGATGAATATTCATCTGAAAATTTTAATAAAGGAATAATTAATATTTTTCTAAAAAATGTATTGACTCTTATTATTCTGAGTTCTATAATGAGAATTAATTAAACGACAATTAAATCGATACATTCTTATCCAGAGAGGTGGAGGGACTGGCCCTACGATACCTCAGCAACGGGTTTTTTAATACCGTGCTAACTCCAGCAAGCCATATAAAGGCTTGGAAGATGAGAAGATGTGAACGAGTACATATAAGTGCTCTCCTTCTTATCTTTATGGTTGATAAGAAGGAGGGCACTTTTTATTTTACCTCGAAAGCTCTACTTTAAGTTTTTACAGCATATAGGAGGAGGAAAAATGATTTCTTTTAACAATGTAAGTAAAGTGTATGAATCAGCTGGGCAATTTGTTCATGCGGTGGAGGATGTAACATTATCAGTTGAGAAAGGCGAAATTTTTGGCATTATCGGTTTTAGTGGAGCTGGAAAGAGTACATTATTACGCTTAGTAAATATGTTAGAGAGACCGACGGCAGGAACGATTTCAATAGATGATAAAGATATTACATCATTATCGACGAAAGAATTACGCAAACTAAGACAAAGAATCGGAATGATTTTTCAAAGCTTTAATTTATTTAATTCAAGAACAGTGTTTGGGAATATTGCTTATCCATTAAAGTTAGCGAAATTGCCAAAGAACGAGATAAAGGAACGAGTGAATGAACTGCTGAGGTTTGTAGGGTTAGAAGATAAAGCAAACTATTATCCAGAACAGCTATCAGGGGGACAAAAGCAGCGTGTTGGTATTGCTAGAGCACTTGCGACATCGCCAGATATTCTTATATGTGATGAGGCAACATCAGCCTTAGATCCAGAAACGACGACAGAAATTCTAAACTTATTAAAGAAAGTAAATCGAGAATACAATTTAACAATTCTTCTTATTACACATGAAATGCATGTTGTGAAAGAAATTTGTCACCGTGTAGCTGTAATGGAGAAGGGAAAAGTTATTGAAGAAGGAAAACTGTTTGATGTTTTCACGCAACCAAAAACAAAGACGACTCAAAACTTTGTACGTTCTGTTATTAATGATCATTTACCAGAAAGTGTTCTAGCGAAAATTCAAAATGGTGGTCAAATTTATCGTCTAACATTTACTGGTGAGGAGACAGGACAGCCGGTACTATCATATATCGCAAAAAACTATAACGTTGATGTAAATGTACTGTACGGAAATATTATTGAACTTCAAAATGTGCTATTTGGAAATCTGCTTGTAGAATTGCAAGGTGAGCAGAGGGAAATTCAAAAAGCATTACAACATCTAAGACTGCAAGTGCAGCTGAAGGAGGTAGAAGCTCATGCGAGTTGATTGGAGTATATTTTGGCCGCGCATACTAGATGCGACGGGAGATACCCTCTTAATGGTAATTGTAACACTTATATTCGCTACAATTCTGGGTATACCTCTAGGTTTACTTTTATATGTAACGAGAAAAGGAAACTTTTTAGAAAATAAATGGGTCTTTTCTATTCTTAACATCATAATTAATACAATTCGTCCGGTACCATTCATTATCTTTTTAGTAGCTTTAAGCCCACTAACAAGAAGCGTTATTGGAACGACGATTGGAACAGCAGCGGCAATTTTCCCGATGACGTTAGTCGCATCAATTGGTATTGCTAGAATGGTTGAAACAAATCTTGTTTCCGTTCCGAAAGGAGTAATTGAAGCAGCGCAAGCAATGGGCGCCTCGCCAATTAGAATCGTTTTTGAAATCCTTGTACCAGAAGCGTTAGCACCATTAATCTTAGGTGTCACGTTTATGACAGTTGGTTTAATTGAATTTTCTGCAGTTGCTGGGCTTGTCGGTGGTGGCGGTCTTGGTGACTTGGCAATGACATATGGTTATCAACGTTTTGATACATCGGTTATGTTCGTAACGGTCGTGTTACTTATCATTCTCGTACAGATAGCTCAAAATTTAGGAAACTACTTTGCGAAAGTCTTGTTACGCAGATCATAAAAAGGAAGAGAGGAAAAGAAAATGAAGAAAATTTTAGCATTTGCATTATCAGCGATTGTAGGAGTCTCAGCATTAAGCGGCTGCTCAAGTGGAGACACGGGTGCAGGAGCGAAAGAAAAAGTAGTTCGCGTCGGTGTAACTGGAACGGATGGAGACGCTTGGGAAATTTTGAAGAAAAAAGCTGAAAAAGAAGGGATTAAAGTTAAACTGATTGAGTTCTCTGATTACACAACGCCAAATAAAGCGTTAGCTGATGGAGATATTGAATTAAACTCATTCCAGCATATTGCTTTCTTAGAGCAATTTAAAAAAGAGCATAAGTTAGATATTACAGCTGTTGGTACAACGCAAATTGCACCAATGGGTTTATACTCTGAAAAATATAAGAAAGCAAATGAAATCCCAGATGGTTCAGAAATTGCAATTCCAAACGATCCAACGAACCAAGCACGTGCATTAAAACTTCTTGATGCAGCTGGATTATTAAAGCTTAAAAAAGATTTTGGCTTATTTGGAGATCCAAGCGGCATTGCTGAAAATCCGAAGAAATTAAAAATCACGCCGGTTATCGCACAGCAAACACCTCGTGTATTAAAAGATGTAGCAGCTTCAGTTATTAATAACGGTGTTGCTGGTCAAGCTGGATTAGATCCAGCGAAGGATCCTATTTTCTTAGAAGATCCAAAGAATGAAAATGCGAAGCCTTATATTAATATTTTCGCAGCTCGTACGAAAGATAAAGATGATCCAACACTGAAAAAAGTAATTGAATTATATCATTCAAAAGAAGTAACAGATGCAATTAAGAAAGAAACAAATGATGGTTCAATTTCAGTTGACCTTTCACTTGAGGAGCTTGAAAAAATCGTAAAATAATGATTGGGTTTAATGGACTAACAGAAGGAACCCCTCCGCTGTTAGTTCGTTCAACATATAATCTACTTAACAAACGAACCCTAATTCTGTACCTTCCAATTTTGTATAACGTAGAATCCAATGTTTGTTAAGTAGAGTAATGGACCAGGAGTTTTCCTGGTCTTTTTTTATGAATGAAAGTAGATAGCGAACAGTAAGGTAATCCAAATTATAATGGGATAAGAAAATAAGCTGAAAAGGAGTGTAATTACGAATTGCTTTTGATGAATTAAGTGTTTTTTTGATAAAAAAAAGAAAATAGAAAAGAGAGTAATGAAAAATGCTGATATTACGCCGGGGTTATAGGAGCGATAAATGAAAAACAAAATAATATGTTGAACAGAGTTAAAGAAGATGGCCCCTTGTATAAAAATAATCCAGCATATAGAAGACAAGAAGTTAAGTTGATATAGAAAGACGATAAGTAATACAAAGATTGTTAATACGGAAATGGCAATGAAGAATTGTTGACTAGTTATAATACGGATTGAAAATTGATTAGCAAGATATTGTGGCATTTGGAAAGCTTCTTCAAGGTTATGAATGAAAAATAATAAGGGAATGATCCAGAGTATAGTAGTGGAATGCTTTTTCATCAACTTACATCACTCCAATAAAGTATAGAAAGCCTAAAAAAGGCCCTCTATACAGAGATAGTTATTCAATTATGATATTTTTTAAATTAACATCATGATGCTCTCGTTCTTTCGGATAAGCAGCTAGTTCCTCTTGTAAAATATTTAATATTTGCTTAGCTGATTGCTGGATTGGATTAGGTAGCTCTTCTAATATATGCATCCCGACTTTTACTTTTGTACGAATTACCCTTCGTAGTAATTCCTCATGCATGTACTACACCTCCAAAGCGAATATTTAGTACATCTTCTTCAAATTTTGCTCCTTGAATAGAAAGGTGTGTTAATGTTTTGGGTAACGTGATGTTCCGTTTAACAGAACCGGCTCGAATAATAAGTTCATCACCTTTTTGATTTAATGAAAGTTCACTTTTATTTGAGAAGGGAATAGAAAGAATGAAAATATAATCATCGCCATCTTTTTTTACATATTGTGTGCGGCCGTTAAATTTCACTTCAGTAGGACAATGATCAGTTTTAAATAAAGCATCTCCTACACGCTCTAACATAGGTAAACCAACAACTTCTTGTTCAAACATTGGAGCTTCGTAAATAGGAAGCGGCTGAAAACTATCTTGAATTAATGTTTTATATTTTTTTTGAGTATCTTTCCATGCTTGAAAATAAGGATCGGTGACAGTGTTAGGGATGACGCGGTTAATCATAATGGCATCTACGTTATAATCGTATAAATTTAAATAAGTAAAGCTACGCTGAGCTTCTTTAATGACCATTTTTTCGGGATTTACAACGATGCGGATACTTGTTATTTCTCGGTTTGATAAAATATCTCTCATTTCTCCGAGCTGTTCAAGTGTATTCGTTAATTCGTCCATAATATCATCGGTTGGAAGAGGAACACCAAGAAGTGGTTGAGCTACAGGGCGAACAACTTTTAAAACTTTTCTTTTAATAGGAAAGAGTTTTTCCATCCACCAGCTGAGCATGTCTGGAAAGCTGAGCATTGCTAATGTTTCTCCTGTTGGAGCACAATCAATGATAATAACATCATATGTGTTTTGTTTATAATAATCGAGTACGCGAAGTAAGCTAATTAAATCTTCCATACCAGGAAACATCGTTAACTCTTCTGTTGTAATATCATCAGCTGCTTTGGAAGTGAAGAGTAGCGTAATATATTTCTGTAATTTCCCCCAGCCTTTTTCCATCTCATAAATCGTATTAATTTCTTGTGCCCACAAATTTTCACGAATTTCTAATGGCTCAGAAGATAGCTTTATACCAAATGAATCTCCTAAACTATGAGCAGGATCTGTACTCATTACTAATGTTTTTAATCCTTGTTTTGCGCTTTGAAGCGCTGTTGCTGCTGAAATGCTAGTTTTTCCTACGCCGCCTTTACCTGTATACAAAATAATTCTCATTATTCTATCCCCTTTGTTTCGAGTGTCGAATATTACGAGTATCGAAATAAAATATTGAATAAAAACCCAACTAGGGTTTTATTCAATCGGAATGTTTTTCATTTTAGGTGTAGAAACCTTTTCTTCTGTTTTTTGCTGTGACGTAGCGATGTGATTCATGATCTTTTGGAAGATTTGTAGTAAGAATGCTTTTTCTTCTTCTGATAATGCTTCTGTCACTAGGTTAAAGTAATGGGCTGCATTTTGTTTTACTTCTTGGACGAGCATTACGCCGTTTTCTGTTAAACGAATTAATACAATGCGTCGGTCGTTTTCATCACGGTACCTTTCAATATATCCCTTTTTTACGAGGCGATTTACAACACCTGTCGTTGTACTCATCGGTATATCAAGAAGGTCAGCAATTTTTGTCATTGTAATATCTGTATTTCGCTCCATCCAAAGTAAACAAAATACTTCTGTTTTAGAAAGTGTTAAATCTAGGCTTACCCATTCTTCAGGATAGAAAAGTTTCTTGGCGTTATCTAGCAGTAAGTCTAAAAAATGTTCATATTGCAACAATTAATTCCACTCCCGTATATTTCGAGGTTCGTAATATTTATTTTTATTTTATGTAGAATAGAAATAATTGTCAATGTTTTTAATTGATTTTTCAGATTAAAAAGAAAACTATCTTTAAAATAGTATTCTTTTATGATAGATTTATAAATATAAAACTAGAATTTACATAAAAATCCATCATGGTAAATATACTTATCTATAATGGGTATACAGCTAACGAGGGGGAGAACGATGAGAAGACGTAATACGCAAGCGTTCACATTTTTAGCATGGACTTCATTTGTTTGCGCGCTTTCAGGTATGCTAATTGGGATTTATACGTTAGATGAAACGCTTAGTGTAAAAGGATACTATTTAATTGGAACACTATTTTTAACGATGTCTTGTTTTGTGTTACAAAAAACAATTCGTGATAATGAAGAAGATAACGAGAGATTTCCGAAAAATAAACCGTTAGATAAAGAGTAAATTGTAAAGAAAGGCATTTGCCTTTCTTTTTTTATGTAAAAATGGCGTAAGTGCCGTGTGTTGACTTGCTTGAAGTACTGAAAATTTGGTATCATCAATAGTATTGTAGATTGAACGATATATTATGGAGGTGGCCTAGCCGTGTCAAGAATTTCCGTTGAGAATGTAAAGCACGTAGCACATTTAGCACGTCTTGCAATTACTGATCAAGAAGCTGAAAAATTTCAAAAACAACTAGATGCAATTGTTACATTTGCAGAACAGTTAAATGAATTAGATACAACAGATGTAAAACCAACAACTCATGTATTAACTATGAAAAATGTTATGCGTGAAGATGTACCAGAAAAAGGTTTACCAGTCGAAGAAGTATTAAAAAATGCACCGGATCACAAAGATAATCAAATCCGTGTTCCAGCAGTATTAGAATAGAGGAGGGGAATTTCGATGTCATTATTTGATCATTCAGTATCAGAGTTACATAAGAAATTAAACAACAAAGAAATTTCCGTTACGGATTTAGTAGAAGAATCTTACAAACGTATTGCGGATGTTGAAGATAACGTAAAAGCTTTTCTTACATTAGATGAAGAAAATGCACGCGCAAAAGCGAAAGAATTAGATGCAAAAATCGGCGCTGAAGATAATGGTTTATTATTCGGTATGCCAATTGGTGTAAAAGATAACATTGTAACTAACGGCCTTCGTACAACTTGTGCGAGTAAAATGTTAGCAAACTTCGATCCAATTTATGATGCGACAGTTGTGCAAAAGCTAAAAGCTGCTGACACGATTACAATCGGTAAATTAAACATGGACGAGTTTGCAATGGGTTCTTCAAATGAAAACTCAGGATTCTACGCTACGAAAAACCCATGGAACTTAGATTACGTTCCGGGCGGATCTAGTGGTGGTTCTGCAGCAGCTGTAGCAGCGGGAGAAGTACTATTCTCTCTAGGTTCTGATACGGGTGGTTCTATCCGTCAGCCGGCTGCATATTGCGGTGTTGTAGGTTTAAAACCAACTTACGGACGCGTATCTCGTTACGGATTAGTAGCATTCGCATCTTCACTTGACCAAATCGGACCGATTACACGTACAGTAGAAGACAATGCATACTTATTACAAGCTATTTCAGGTATTGACCGCATGGATGCAACTTCTGCAAATGTTGAAGTTGGAAACTATTTAGCTTGTTTAACAGGCGATGTTAAAGGTTTACGCATTGCTGTACCGAAAGAATACTTAGGCGAAGGTGTTGGCGAAGAAGCTCGTGAGTCAGTACTAGCTGCTTTAAAAGTATTAGAAGGTATGGGCGCAACTTGGGAGGAAGTATCTCTTCCGCACTCTAAATACGCTCTAGCAACGTATTACTTATTATCTTCTTCTGAAGCATCTGCTAACCTTTCACGCTTTGATGGCGTGCGTTACGGTGTTCGTTCTGATAATGTAAATAACTTATTAGATCTTTACAAAAACACACGTAGTGAAGGTTTCGGTGATGAAGTTAAACGTCGTATTATGCTTGGTACATTTGCCCTTAGCTCTGGTTACTATGATGCATATTACAAAAAAGCACAACAAGTACGTACATTAATTAAAAATGACTTTGAAAATGTATTTGCTAACTATGATGTTATTATTGGACCAACAACACCAACTCCGGCATTTAAAGTTGGAGAAAAAGTTGACGACCCAATGACAATGTATGCAAATGACATTTTAACAATCCCAGTAAACTTAGCGGGTGTTCCAGCGATTTCAGTTCCATGTGGATTCGGTGCTAACAACATGCCACTTGGTCTACAAATCATTGGTAAACACTTCGATGAAGCGACAATTTACCGCGTTGCACATGCGTTTGAGCAAGCAACAGACTATCATACAAAAAAAGCAAGTCTGTAAGGAGGCGAGCATAGATGAATTTAGAAACAATTATTGGTTTAGAGGTTCACGTTGAGTTAAAAACAAATTCGAAAATTTTCTCTGCGAGTCCAACAGAATTCGGAGCGGAGCCAAATACACAAACAAGTGTAATTGACTTAGGATACCCAGGGGTACTTCCTACTTTAAATAAAGAAGCAGTTAACTTTGCAATGAAAGCTGCAATGGCATTAAACTGTGAGATCGCAACGGAAACGAAGTTCGACCGTAAAAACTATTTCTATCCAGATAATCCGAAAGCTTACCAAATTTCTCAATTTGATAAGCCAATTGGTGAAAATGGTTGGATTGAAATCGAAGTAGACGGTAAAAAGAAACGTATCGGTATTACACGTCTTCATTTAGAAGAAGATGCTGGTAAATCAACGCATACAGCTGATGGTTCATTAGTAGACTACAACCGTCAAGGTATGCCTTTAATCGAGATCGTATCTGAGCCAGATATGCGTACGCCAGAAGAAGCATATGCATACTTAGAGAAGTTAAAATCAATCATTCAATATACTGGTGTATCTGATTGTAAGATGGAAGAAGGTTCTCTGCGTTGTGATGCGAACATTTCTCTTCGTCCAGTTGGACAAGAGAAGTTTGGTACAAAAGCGGAACTGAAAAACTTAAACTCATTCACTTACGTACAAAAAGGTCTTGAGCACGAGCAAGTGCGCCAAGAAAAAGAACTGTTATCTGGTGGTATCATCCAACAAGAAACACGTCGTTATGATGAAGCAACGAAGAAAACAATCTTAATGCGTGTGAAAGAAGGATCTGACGATTACCGTTACTTCCCTGAGCCAGACTTAGTTGAACTTTACATCGACGATGAGTGGAAAGAAGCAGTTCGAGCTTCTATTCCAGAACTTCCAGATGCGCGTAAAGCTCGCTACGTTGCAGAAATTGGCTTACCAGCTTATGATGCACACGTATTAACATTAACGAAAGAAATGTCTGATTTCTTTGAAGCGACTGTTGCAGACGGTGCTGATGCGAAATTAACATCGAACTGGTTAATGGGTGAAGTACTTGCATACTTAAACAAACAACAAAAAGAATTAAAAGACGTTGCATTAACGCCTGCTGGTTTATCTAAAATGGTTCAATTAATTGAAAAAGGTACAATTTCTTCTAAAATTGCGAAGAAAGTATTTAATGAATTAATCGAAAAAGGTGGAGACCCAGAAGAAATCGTTAAAGCGAAAGGTCTTGTTCAAATTTCTGACGAGGGTACACTTCGTAAAGTTGTAACAGAAATTCTTGATAATAATGGGCAATCTATCGAAG